>JAFEEH010000021.1 GCA_018241185.1 Pseudomonadota bacterium
CTCGTCGCTGAACTGAGGATACTTCGCCAGTACGGCGGCCCGCTCCGCAGCCGACACGGTATAGAAGTGGGCCCCAGTGATCGTGTTGTAGAAGCGATAGATCGGCGTTCTGGTTGCACCGTCCGGCGCAACAGCCGCGTACCAAGTCGGTCCCTCGTAGCTGTAGGGGGGCGATAGTCGTGCGCGAACGTCTTCACGCTCCACCTCAGAAATCGTGTAGAAGTGAGTGCCCGTTCTTGCGTTGTAGAAGCGATATACGGCAGATGTTCCCGGTACCGCATAAGGGTACGCCGAGAACGCGACGCCTTCATAAGAGAACTGCGGCCACGTCACCAGAACATGGTCTCGCTCTTGGGCGCTGGCCGTATAAAAGTGTGTAGCTGTCCGTGTGTTGTAGAAACGATAGACAGGTACGCGTCCGCTGGCGCCTGCTTTTTCGGCGCTTGTGTCTATTTCGGACTTGGCCGCATCACTTGCAACAGCGATCTCGTTGACTGGATTGGATTGGGGCGCGGATGCCGCCCTCGCCGGCACTGGTGCAGGCGCATCGCTTGACGCCGTGCGGGCCGGGGGCGCGACGCCGGCCTCGTCTGCATCAACTTCCATCTTCCCAAGGCCAGTGGTGGCACCGTCGCTGCCGCCCCCACAACCCACGAGCGCCACGCTCAATGTCGCTGCGCCGAAAGAGTACAGCCATGTACGCATCCTCATCCTCCTGTTGGACCCGCGACTGTACATGTAACGGTTAGTGTCTTGCGCTCTATGTGAGAGGTCGGTGAGCGACCACCGAGAGACTTACCCGGCAGAAGCGATGGTGCGTTCAGCTGCGAAAAATCCGCGAGTACTGCGTTTCATGTTGCGCGGACAGCACGGCGAGCATGGGAGAAAACGCTTGGCGGCTGTGCTCATCGAGTGCCATTGCGGCGTCGACCGTCGTGGGCATATCCCTCGCAAGCCGCGCGAGCATACGTTGCCCCGCGCTCTGGCCGAGCGGTACGGCCTTCACGGCGGCGGCCGTCATGTTCTCGGCCCATCCGAAGGCGAAGGCCAGGCAGCCGTCGCGCGCCGATGCGCCGCTGCGCGCTGCCGCGAAGGCGAAGGCGACCGGGTAGGTCACGTGCAGGCCGTCGAAGGTGCCGGCCGCGTCGTCGTGGTGAAGCTTGAGCCATTCGAGAAACGAGCGGCCCATCTGCTCGGTCTGCAGCAGGAATTCGGCCGATTCGCGCGTCGCCAGCACCCAGTCGTTCAGTGCGCGCACGCGTGCCATGTCGCCGTCCTGCCAGGCGACGATGGAAGCGGCCACCACGGCGAGGTCGCCGCGCGCCAGCGTGAGGTGCAACTGGTCGGCCAGCCAGTCGGCGGCCGTGGCCTCGCTCTGCACGCCGGCCCACTCGACCGCCGCTTCCAGTCCTTCCGAGTAGGAGAAGCCGCCCACCGGCAGGGCCGGGGAGGCCAGCCAGATCAGCTGCAACAGGCTGCTCGGCGCGACGGGCTCGTCCACGGCGGCTCAGTGCGAATGGCTGTGCGAGTGGCCGCAGCCCGGGCCGTGGACATGCCCATGGTCGTGCGTCTCGGCGTCGTCGTGCAGACGCTCGGGTGCGAGCACCAGCGGGCGCTGCGCATGACTGTGGTCGTGGTCGTGCGAATGCCCATGCCCATGCCCGTGGCCCGCGTGGCCGCCATAGGCGCCGCCCTCGGGCTCGAAGGGCTCGTCGAACGCCACCACGATCAGGTGCATGGCGCGCAGCATGTCGGCCAGCACATGGTCGGGCTCGATCTTCAGGTGGTCGGGCTGCAGTTCGATCGGTACATGCCGGTTGCCCAGGTGGTAGGCGGCGCGCGTCAGGTCGAAGGGCGTGCCGTGGGCCGTGCAGTGCGTGATGCGCAGCACCGGCTGGGGCGCCGCGATCACACGCAGCAGCGAGCCGTCTTCCAGCACCAGCACGTCGCCCCCGCGCACGGCGGTGCCACGCGGCAGAAACACGCCGATCTGGCGGCCCTGCGAATCGGTGGCGTCGAAGCGGCTCTTCTGGCGTACGTCCCAGTCGAGTTCGACGGTGGCGGCGCGCTTGAGCAGCACGGGCGCGAGGCCGCGGCCCCGGGGCATGATTTTGTTGGCGGTGAGCATGGCGTGGGAATCGGAATCGATTTACTATAACGCTTGTTATAACGAAGAAATTTCAGATGTCAGCACTCAAGATCACGCAGATCGGCAACTCGGTCGGGGTCATCCTGCCAAAGGAGGTGTTGGCGCGGCTGAAGGTGGTCAAGGGCGACACGGTGTTTGTCACCGAGGCCGCCAATGGCGGTGTGACCCTCACGCCCTATGACCCGGCGCTGGAAGAGCAGTTGGCCTTGGGGCGCGAGTTCATGCGTGAATACCGCGACACCTTCCATCAACTCGCCAAATGAGCGCGTACCGTTGGGTCAATCGTCAAGTCTTGCTGTTGTTGCATGATGAAAGCCTGGCGGAACATGGCGGCGCCCCTGGTCTGCGAGACCAGGGCTTGCTGGACTCGGCGCTGGCGCGGCCACTGAATCGTGTGGCCTACGGATCGCCGGATCTGAGTGATCTGGCCGCGAGCTATGGCGTCGGGCTGGCCAAGAACCATCCATTTGTGGATGGCAACAAGCGAGCAGCTTTCCTGTCCGTGGGCCTGTTCTTGATGGTCAATGGTCATCGTTTGGTCGCTACGCAGGCCGAAGCGACGCTGACCATGCTGGAGGTGGCGGCCGGCCATCTGGACGAGGCTGGGTTTGCCCAGTGGATTCGCGACCACATCGCCCCGCGCTGAAGCGATCCGTCAGAACAAGAAATACCGTTGGGCCATCGGCAGCACCTTCGCCGGCTCGCAGGTGAGCAGCACGCCATCGGCACGCACGGCGTAGGTCTGATGGTCGATCTCCATCTTCGGCGCGTAGCCGTTGTGGATCAGATGCTGCTTCTGCACGCCGCGGATGTTCTTCACCGCGCTTACTGTTTTGGCGAGGCCATAGCGTTCCTTCACGCCGGCCGCCAGGCCCGCCTGCGACACGAAGGTCAGCGAACTCCTGGCCAATGAGCCGCCGAAGGCGCCGAACATCGGCCGGTAGTGCACGGGCTGCGGGGTGGGAATGCTTGCGTTGGGATCGCCCATGGCGGCCATGGCGATGCTCCCGCCCTTGAGGATGCAGAAGGGCTTGACGCCGAAAAAGGCCGGCTTCCAGACCACGATGTCGGCCCACTTGCCCACTTCGAGGCTGCCCACCTCGTGCGCGATGCCGTGCGAGATGGCGGGGTTGATCGTGTACTTGGCCACGTAGCGCTTGGCGCGGAAGTTGTCGGCGCGCTCGCTGTCCTCGGGGAGCGCACCGCGCTGCGCCTTCATCTTGCTGGCGGTCTGCCAGGTGCGAATGATGACCTCGCCCACGCGCCCCATGGCTTGCGAGTCGCTGCTCATCATGCTGATGGCGCCCAGGTCGTGCAGGATGTCCTCGGCCGCGATGGTCTCCTTGCGAATGCGCGACTCGGCAAAGGCCAGGTCTTCGGCGATGGCGGCGTCGAGGTGGTGGCACACCATGAGCATGTCGACGTGCTCGTCGAGCGTGTTCACGGTGTAGGGCATCGTGGGGTTGGTGGACGAGGGCAGGAAGTTCGCCTCGCCCACCACGCGCAGGATGTCGGGTGCATGCCCGCCACCCGCGCCCTCGGTGTGGAAGGCACACAGCGAACGGCCCTTGGTGGCGGCGATGGTGTCCTCGACGAAGCCCGATTCATTCAGCGTGTCGGAATGGATCGCCACCTGCGTGTCGGTGGCCTCGGCCACATCCAGGCAGTGGTCGATGGCCGAGGGCGTGGTGCCCCAGTCCTCGTGCAGCTTCAGGCCGATCACGCCGGCGTCGATCTGTTCGTGCAGCGCCTCGGGCCGGCTCGCGTTGCCCTTGCCCAGGAAGCCCAGGTTCATCGGAAAGGCATCGGCCGCCTGCAGCATGCGCTCGATGTGCCAGGGGCCGGGCGTGCAGGTGGTGGCGAAGGTGCCCGTGGCCGGGCCGGTGCCGCCACCGAGCATGGTGGTCACGCCGCTGGCCAGCGCCTCTTCGATCTGCTGCGGGCAGATGAAGTGGATGTGGCTGTCGATGCCGCCGGCGGTGACGATGTTGCCTTCGCAGCTGATGACCTCGGTGCCGGGGCCGATGACGATGTCCACGCCCGGCTGCACGTCGGGATTGCCGGCCTTGCCGATGGCGGCGATGCGGCCGTCCTTGAGGCCGATGTCGGCCTTGACGATGCCCCAGTGGTCGAGGATGAGCGCGTTCGTGAGGACCGTGTCGACGCTGCCCTGGGCGCGCGTGCGCTGACTCTGCGCCATGCCGTCGCGGATCGTCTTGCCGCCACCGAACTTCACCTCTTCGCCGTAGCCGCCGGCGCGCAGGGTGTAGTCCTCTTCGACCTCGATCACCAGGCCCGTGTCGGCCAGGCGCACGCGGTCGCCCACGGTGGGGCCGAAAATTTCTGCATAGGCGCGGCGAGAGATGGTGGCCACAGCGTTGTCCTGGATGGGAGGTTCAAGAAGACGGACAGCCGAACGCGGAGGGCGCGGAGGTGACGCACAGGGCGCAGAAGGAATACCGCAATTCGGTTCGTCTTTTCTGCGTGTTCTGCGAAATCCCTGCGCCCTCTGCGTTCGGCTGTCCGCGTTTGGTTTTCAGAGCGGCCCTTGCACCAGCCCGCGAAAGCCGTACACGGTGCGCGCCCCGGCGTAGTCGACCAGTTCCACCGTGCGCTGCTGGCCGGGCTCGAAGCGCACGGCCGTGCCCGAAGCGATGTTCAGCCGCATGCCGCGCGCCGCGTCGCGGTCGAAGTCGAGCGCGCCGTTGGTCTCGGCGAAGTGGTAGTGCGAGCCGACCTGGATCGGGCGGTCGGCGGTGTTCTTCACCACCACTGTCAGCGTGCGGCGGCCGGGGTTGAGGTCGTGGTCGCCCGCGTCGATCAGCAGTTCACCGGGGATCGTCATCGCCGCGCTCCGTTCAGGCGAACCCGCCGAGCAGCGCCGCGCCCAGCAGCGCCACGGCCGCGCCGGCGATGCGCGGCACCCAGCGGTTGGCGTGGCGCAGCGCGTGGCCCAGACCGATGCCGGCGACGTGCAGCAGCGCCGTGGCCGCCACCATGCCGGCCAGCGTCAGCGCGGCATCCGGCTCGCCGGCCAACTCGTGGCCGTGCGCGATGCCGTGGAAGATGGCGAACACGCCGACCAGCGCGGCGGCGGCCAGCGCCGGCAGGCGTTTCTGCGTGAGCACCAGCAGGCCCAGCACCAGCAGCGAGGCCGCGATCATCGGCTCGACCGCCGGCAGCTGCACGCCGGCCAGCCCCATCAGCGCGCCGACCAGCAGCATGGCCACGAAGCCCAGGGGGGCCCACAGCAGGTCGGTACCGCGCCGCGCCACCAGCGCGCTCCACAGGCCCACCGCCACCATGGCGGCCAAGTGGTCGAGCCCGGTCAGCGGGTGCATGAAGCCGGCGGCCAGGCCGTGGTGCAGGCCAGCGTCGGCGCCCGTGTGGGCGAGGGCAGGCAGGGCGATCAGGCTGGCGAGCGCGGCGGCGGCGACGCGGGCAGGGCGTGTGATGGACATGGTCGGTCTCCGGGGAATCAGGCAATCGGTTGGTGCACGGTCACGAGCTTCGTGCCGTCGGGAAAGGTCGCTTCGACCTGGATGTCGGGGATCATTTCCGGCACCCCTTCCATGACGTCGTCGCGCGTCAGGACGGCGCGGCCCTCGCTCATCAGCGCGGCGACCGTCTTGCCGTCGCGCGCGCCTTCCATGACGGCCGCCGAGATCAGCGCGACCGCCTCGGGGTAGTTGAGCTTCAGTCCCCGGGCCTTGCGCCGCTCCGCCAGCAGGGCGGCGGTGAAGATGAGCAGCTTGTCTTTCTCTCTGGGCGTCA
>JAFEEH010000220.1 GCA_018241185.1 Pseudomonadota bacterium
ACTTGGCCCGGTACTTGGCACGGTTGTCGACCACATGGGTCTCGTCGTTCCAGGCCGCGATGCTGGCCGCGGCCACGGTGCCGCTCATCGCGCTGCCGTGGTAGGTGCGATAGAGCAGGAAATTCTTGATGATCGACGCGTCGCCCGCCACGAAGCCGCTGCGCAGTCCCGGCACATTGCTGCGCTTGGACAGGGACGTGAGCGCGATCAGCCGTCGGAAGTCGCCGCGCCCCAGCTTCGCCGCCGCCTCCAGCCCGCCCAGCGGCGGCTCGTCGCGGAAGTAGATCTCGCTGTAGCACTCGTCCGAGGCGATGACGAAGCCGTGCCGGTCCGACAGGGCGAAAAGCTTCTTCCATTCGTCCAGCGGCATGACGGCGCCGGTCGGGTTGCCGGGCGAGCAGACGTACACCAGCTGGGTGCGCGCCCAGATGTCCTCGGGCACGCTGTCCCAGTCGACGGCGAAGTTGCGTGCCGGGTCGCTCGGCGCGTACCAGGTGTCTGCGCCCGCGAGCAGGGCCGCGCCTTCGTAGATCTGATAGAACGGGTTGGGCGAGACCACCACCGGCGCGGGTCGGACGCTGGCATCGACCACCGTCTGCGCCAGCGCGAACAGCGCCTCGCGCGAGCCGTTGACAGGCAGCACCTGGGTGGCCGGGTCCAGGTCGAGGCCATAGCGCGTCTTGAGCCAGCCGGTGAAGGCGGCGCGCAGCGCCGGTTCGCCGGCCGTGGCCGGGTAGCCGGCCAACGCGCCGAGGCCCTGCACGAGAGCGTCCTTGATGAAGGGTGGGGTGGGGTGCTTGGGTTCGCCGATGCCCAGGCTGATGGGACGGTGCGCGGCATCGGGCGTCACGCCGGCGAAGAGCTGCCGCAGCCGCTCGAAGGGGTAGGGCTGCAGCTTGGCGAGCAGGGGATTCATGGGGGCGGATTATCGGCGCGCCTGCGTGTGCAGGGGGCGATCCGCAGGCCGTCGGCGCAGTCGGCATTGGCGCGCGCCCCCGGCGCCGAACAGCCGGGCGAGGCAGAATTTTCGGCACGACGACATCGAAACACCAGGAACACGACACATGGCATTGGCAATGAGCTGGGACGAATGGGCCGCGCAGGACGCGACGGCCTTGGCCGAAAAGGTGCGACAAGGCGAGCTGACCGCCACCGAACTCGCGCAGCAGGCCGCGGCCGGCATCGCGAAGACCAACCCGACGCTCTCGGCCGTGGTCGAGGTCTTCGAGGACGTGGTCGCCGACCCGCTCAAGGACGGGCTGAATCCGCAGGGTCCCTTCGCTGGCGTGCCTTTCCTCATGAAGGACCTGGGCCCCACGCTCAAGGGCCGCCTGCAGGAGCAGGGTTCGCTCTTCATGCGCGGCAACCGCCCGACCGAGGACGCCTGGCTGACGAAGCAGATGCGCCAGGCCGGCCTCAACCTCATGGGCCGCACCACCACGCCGGAGTTCGGCGTCTGCAGCTCGGCCGAGAACCCGGCCGTCTACGTGACGCGCAACCCCTGGAACACCGACTTCACCACCTGCGGCTCCTCGGCCGGCACTTCGGCCATGGTGGCGGCGGGCGTGGTGCCCATGTCGCATGCGACCGATGGTGGGGGCTCCATCCGCATCCCGGCCGGCTTCAACGGCAACATCGGCCTCAAGCCCTCGCGCGGCGTGTTCAGCATCGGGCCCAACCTGTCGGACATCACCGGCTACGTGTCCATCCAGGGCTGCCACAGCCGCACGGTGCGCGACACGGCCGCCTTCGTCGACGCCTGCCGGGGCGGTGCGCCGGGCGAGTTCATGCCGTACTGGTCCGTACCCGAACCCTACACCCAGCTCATCCGGAAGGACCCGGGCCGGCTGCGCATCGCGCTCTCGCATGAATGGGGCGACTACCGCGCCATGCCCGAGATCGTGGTGGAGCTGGAGAAGGCGGGACGCTTCCTCGAAGGCCTGGGCCACCATGTCGAATGGGCGCTGCCGCAGGCCGACCTGCACGAGGCCTTCCGCGCCCAGACGACCTGCTACATCAGCAACTTCGCGCAGGTCATCAACGGCCTGCTGGCCAAGGCCGGGCTGGAGCGCCCGCCCGCGGGGCTGATCGAGCCGATCAACATCCGCATCTGGGAAGCCGGCAAGGACCTCTCGTACGCCGAGCGCTACAAGATGCAGGCCGTGTTCAACAGCACGGCGCGCGCCTTCGGCACCTTCTTCGAGGATTGGGACATCATCCTCACGCCCATCACCGCGCTGCCCACGCCGCGCATCGGCACCACCGAGTACCTGACGACCAGCGACAACCCGGACGTGCTCGACTGGTTCGACAATCTCTGGAAATTCTTTTCGTACACGCCGCTGTCCAACCTGTGCGGCATCCCGGCCATTTCGCTGCCGATGGCCCAGCAGGCCCATGGGCTGCCCTTCGGCATCCACGCCCAGGCCCGCCAGGCCAATGACGGCCTGCTGCTGCAATTGGCGGCGCAGATCGAGCGCGCGCTCGGTGGCCGCTGGAACGATGGCCGCCGCCCGGGTGTGCACGTCACCAGCGCCTGAGCACTCAGTCGTCAGGCGAGATGACCGGACCCGGCGGTGGTCTACCCGGGCTCCCTCGCGCCGAGGAACTGCCGGAAGGCGGTGTAGCCGTCAGGGTCGGTGGCCTCGAGCCTCAGCGCCATGGCCCGGGCCTGCGCCTGCAGGTCATCCGACGGTGCCGGTTCGCAGGACGCCTTGAGCGCGCGGATGCGCAGGTTTGCGCGACGCATGGCTTCCAGTGATTCGCTGGCCCGGCTGGAGTCGGCCTCCGTGGCCCCCGGCTGTTGTGACAGCAGCACGTCATTGAGCCAGCCGATCTGCCGCCCGTAGCTCGCGATGCGGGTCTGGATCAGGTGCTCCAGTTCGGGGTTGGCCGAGGACCGGGGCGTGGCCGCGTTGGTGTCGACGGTCTGCTGCCAATCGCCGCTCCATGGCCATCGGTAGGTGGGCGCATAGAAGATCCACATCCAGGGCCACATGGCGCGCTCCTCAACAAGGGTCGGCCATTGTGCGACGCAGCACGGCTGTGGGCCATCCACCGAACGGCGGATGGCGCCGCGCACGGTCAGGCCGCGGCGCTGCGGCGGTAGAAGGCGAGCGAGCCCGCCAGCGCCAGCAGCATCGCCCCGCAGGTGCGGTCGAGCCAGCGCACGGCCGAAGCCTTGAGCAGGCGAACGGCTCGTGCGCCCACGAAGGCATAGGCCAGCATGCCGACCAGGTCCAGCCCCGCGAAGAGCAGGGCCAGCACGACGTACTGCGCCGCCTGGCCGGCGGCCGGAT
>JAFEEH010000221.1 GCA_018241185.1 Pseudomonadota bacterium
GCCCTCAGGCGCGCCCCGTGGGGCGCCGGGACTGAGCCCGGGTGCCAGCTGGAGCCGCCCCTCGCACGGCGATGGACCCTGACGTCCGCCGCGCCACAATCGGCGCATGACCGTCAGAGACATTCTCAAAATGGGCGACCCCCGCCTGCTGCGCATCGCGCAGCCGGTGAGGGCCTTCGATACCGACGAGTTGCACCTGCTGGTGCGTGACATGTTCGAGACCATGCATGCGGTGAACGGTGCCGGCCTGGCTGCGCCGCAGATCGGCGTCGACCAGCAGATCGTGATCTTCGGCACCGATGCGCCCAACCCCCGCTACCCCGATGCGCCCGTGGTGCCACGCACCGTGCTCGTGAACCCGGTCATCGAGCCGATCGGGACTGAAGAGGAGGAGGGCTGGGAAGGCTGCCTGTCGGTGCCCGGCCTGCGCGGCGTGGTACCGCGTTTTGCGCGTATCCGCTACACGGGCTTCGATCCGTACGGTGACCCGATCGACCGCACTGTCGACGGCTTTCACGCCCGCGTCGTCCAGCACGAGGTCGACCACCTGCTGGGCAAGCTGTATCCGATGCGGGTGCGCGACTTCAGCCGGTTTGGCTTCACCGAGGTGCTCTTTCCGGGTCTGGACGCGAGCGAGGACGATTGAATCCCGAGGACCGGCTCCATGAAAAAACGGCCTGCGATGCAGGCCGTTGTCATGTTTGAGGCGTCAGGGCGCTCAGTTGAAGCGCCCACCGATGCCGATGCGCCCGCCGCCGAGGAAGGCCACCGCCAGCGCCGAGAAAAGGAACATGCCTTGCAGTTCCAGGGCCCATCCACCCTGGCCATTGAGCGCGCCGAGGTCTTTCGTGTGCACCAGCCAGAGTGCCACCAGCATGTTGATGACCACGATCCACGCCGCCGGCCGCGTGAACAGGCCCACGATCAGCAGCACGGGCGCCACGATTTCGCCGATGTACACGAGGTACGCGGCCGCCGCCGGCAGGCCGTGCGAAGCCAGCATGCCGCCGATGCCACCGACCCCCGTGTGCAGCTTGGCAATGCCATGCAGCAGGATGAGCACGCCCAGGGCGACACGCAGGATCAGTTTGCCGAAGTCGTCGGATTTGGTCATGGAGGGATTCCGTCAGCGGTTGTGGTTGAAGGGGCCGAATGTTAGTGAAACTCCCCGGCCCGCGATAGCCGCGGGCGCAGCGGGCCGGCGCTGCGGCCCCCGGGCAGCGGCCGCGTCGCGTGCGTACACTGGCCGCGATCATCAGCCTGGAGAGGAACACACCCCATGACCTACCGTCCCTTCGTTGCCCTGGCAGCCAGTGCCCTCGCGATGGCCGCGACCCTGGCCATGACCCCGGCCCATGCCGGCAAGACCCTCGATGCGGTCAAGCAGCGCGGCACCGTCAAGTGCGGCGTGACCAACGGCGTCGCCGGCTTCTCGGCGCCCGATACGCAGGGCAACTGGTCGGGCCTGGACGTCGACAGCTGCCGGGCCATCGCCGCTGCCGTGCTCGGCGACGCGAAGAAGGTCGAGTTCGTGCCGCTCAACTCGCAGCAGCGCTTCGCCGCCCTGCAGGCTGGCGAGGTCGACATCCTGGCGCGCAACACCACCTGGAACCTCACCCGCGACGCCTCGCTGGGCCTGAATTTCACCACCATCAACTACTACGACGGCCAGGGCTTCCTGGTGCCCAAGAAGATCAAGGTGACCAGCGCCAAGCAGCTCAAGGGCGCGACCATCTGCACCCAGTCGGGCACCACCAACGAGAAGAACGTGGCCGACTGGTCCAAGGCCCAGGGCATCCCGGTCAAGACGGTGGTGTTCGAAAGCTTCGAGGCCTCGTTCAAGGCCTTCTTCGCCGGCCGCTGCCAGGCCTTCACCACCGACACCTCGGCGTTGGCCGGCCTGCGCAACAAGGAAGCGCCCAACCCCGACGACTACGTCATCCTGCCCGAGCTGATCTCCAAGGAACCGCTGGCGCCGGCCGTCAAGCGCGGCGACGACGAGTGGTTCGCGATCGCCAAGTGGGTGCCCAACGCGCTCATCGAGGCCGAGGAGGTCGGCATCACGCAGGCCAACATCGACGCGCTCAAGGGCTCGAGCAAGGACCCGGCGCAGCAGCGCCTGCTGGGCACGGGCGACGACCTGGGCAAGCTGCTGGGCCTGGACAAGGAGTGGTCCTACCGCGCGATCAAGGCCGTGGGCAACTACGGTGAGATCTTCGAACGCAACGTCGGTCCCAAGTCGGTGCTGAAGCTGCCGCGCGGCGCCAACAACCTCTGGAACAAGGGCGGCCTGCTGTACGCACTGCCGGTGCGATGAGCCGCGGGGCGCGGCGCGGCGCCGCATCCCGGCTCGCGCTGCCCGCGGGCCTGCAGGTGCTGCTGGGCGTGGCACTGGTCGCCGGCCTGCTGTGGCTGGCGCGTGGCCTGCCTGCCGTGGCGGGCTTCTGGCGCTGGGCCCATGCGCATTTCGACTTCCTCGGCCAGCCGGCCGGCTTCGGGCTGTCTGAAGGCTGGCTGGCATTCGATTCGGGCGAGCCCTTCTGGCGCGCCTTCCTCGCCGGGCTCGTGAACACGCTGCGCGCGGCCGTGCCTGCGGCCGTCCTGGCGGTGCTGCTGGGCACGCTGATCGGCATCGGCCGGCTCGCGCCGCATCGGCTGGTGCGCGGCATCTGCACGGCCTACGTGGAGACGCTGCGCCACGTGCCGCTGCTGGTGCAGCTGCTGATGCTGTACTTCGCGCTCACGCAACTGCTGCCCGACTCGACCGAGCCGCTGCCCATCCTGCCCGGCGTGTGGCTCAGCAAGGGTGGCCTCGCGCTGCCCTGGCCGGTGGCCGAGGAGGGCGCCTTCTGGCCCAGCCGGATCGACTGGCCCGAACCGACCAGCTTCAACGTGATCGGAGGCGCCGCGCTGAGCCCGGAGTACCTGGCCATCGTGCTCGGCCTTGGGTTCTACACCGCGTCTTTCGTCGCGGAGATCGTGCGAGCGGGCATCCTCTCGGTTTCTACCGGCCAGAAGCTGGCAGCGCGCGCCCTGGGCCTCGTGCCAGGGCAGGAACTGCGGCTCGTCGTGCTGCCGCAGGCGCTGCGCGTCATCGTGCCCGCGCTGACCAACCAGCTGCTCAGCCTGACCAAGAACTCCTCGCTGGCCGTGGCGGTGGGCTACCCGGAGCTGGTGTCGGTCGCCAACACCTCGCTCAACTCTACCGGCAAGGCCTTCGAGTGCATTGCGATCGTGATGGCCGTGTACCTCACGTTGTCGCTGCTCATCTCGGCGGCGATGGACGTCTACAACGCCCGCGTGGCGCTGCGGGGGTGGTCGTCGTGACCGGTTGGCGCGCCGAGCTCTTCGGCTCGCCGGCGCGTGCCGCGGTGAGCCTGCTGCTGCTGGCCGGGCTCGGCTGGGCCGCCTGGCATGCCATCGACTGGGCGCTGCTGCACGCGGTGTTCCGCCCGGATGCCGAGGCCTGCCGTGCGGTGCACCATGGCGCCTGCTGGGGCGTCATTGCCGAGAAGTGGCGGCCCATGCTCTTCGGCCGCTATCCCTACGAAGAGCAATGGCGGCCGGCGGTCGCGGTGGCGCTGCTGTCGGCCACGACCCTGCTGAGCGCCTGGCCACGCTGCTGGCGCTGGTGGCTGCTGCCACTGTGGGCGGGCACGCTGGCCATCGCGGTGCTGCTGATGTTCGGCGGCGTGGCCGGGCTGTCGCCGGTGCCCACCAACCGGTGGGGCGGGCTGCCGCTGACCATCGGCCTGGCCGTGATCGGGCTGGCGCTGGCTTTCCCGTTGGCGCTGGTGCTCGCGCTGGCGCGGCGCTCGCCCTGGCCGGCGGTGCGCGCGCTGGCGGCGACCTACGTGGAGCTGATCCGCGGCGTGCCGCTGATTTCGGTGCTGTTCATGGCCTCGTACCTGCTGCCGCTGCTGTGGCCCGCGGGCTGGAAGCCCGACGTGCTCGTGCGCGTGCTGGCCGGCCTGAGCCTGTTCGTGGCGGCCTACCTGGCCGAAATCATCCGCGGCGGCCTGCAGGCGGTGCCGCGCGGGCAGACCGAGGCGGCGATGGCGCTGGGCTTCGGCCGCTGGCCGGTGCAGCGCGACATCGTGCTGCCGCAGGCGCTGCGCCTGGTGGTGCCGGCGCTGACCAACAGCGTGGTGGGCACGCTCAAGGACACCTCGCTCGTCACCATCGTCGGACTGTTCGAGCTGACCGGCGCGCTGGGCCTGGCGCTGGGGGGCGACCCGACCTGGCGGCCGTTCTACCTCGAGGGCTACCTCTTCATCGCGGCGGTCTACTGGGTGCTGTGCTTCGGCCTCTCGCGATACAGCGCCTGGCTGGAGCGGCACCTGGCCAGCGCCGCGTGAAACCCGGCCTATACTCGCCGCTCCATGTCGTGCCACCCGTTCCACCCCGCATCCGCCGCCCGTCCGGGCCGTCCGATGCCGTCCGCCGCGCGGCGGACACCGGACGCACGAATGATGATTTCGATTACCACCACGGCCACCTGAGCTCGTGCAGGTGGCCCGTTCCGGCAGCCACCTGGTGATCGATCTTCCTCCGAACGACTGACCCACCCGGCCCGGCAGCCGGGTTTGTTTTTTGTCGTCAGGAGAAGTCCATGTACCGCGATCCCGTTCCGTCCCTCGAAGCCCCCGGCCTGCTGCCGGCCGCCACCCGTGCGCTGCGCGTGGGCATGATCGGCATCGGCACCGTGGGCGGCGGCACCTTCCGCGTGCTGGCGCGCAACCAGCGGCTGATCGCCGCCCGCGCTGGCCGGGGCATCGAGATCGTGGCTGTGGCGGCGCGCGACCTGCCGCGCGCAGCGCGCATCGTCGGCGCGGCGGTGCCCGTCACGGCCGATCCCTTCGAGGTCGCGACCCATCCCGAAGTCGATGTGGTGGTCGAGGCGGCCGGCGGCACCGGGCCGGCGCGGGACTGGGTGCTGGCGGCCATCGCGCACGGCAAGCATGTGGTGACCGCCAACAAGGCACTGCTCGCGGTGCACGGCGAAGAGATCTTCGCGGCGGCGCGGGCGCGCGGCGTCGCGGTGGCCTACGAGGGCGCTGTGGCCGTGAGCATCCCGATCGTGAAGGCGCTGCGCGAAGGGCTGGTCGCCAACCGCGTCGAATGGCTGGCCGGCATCATCAACGGCACCAGCAACTTCATCCTGAGCCAGATGCGCGACGAGGGCATGGGCTTCGCGGAGGCGCTGACGCAGGCGCAAGCGCTGGGCTATGCCGAGGCCGACCCGGCCTTCGACGTGCAGGGCATCGACGCCGCCCACAAGCTCACGCTGCTGGCGGCCAATGCCTTCGGCATGCCGCTGCGCTTCGCCGACGTGCAGGTCGAGGGCATCGACGGCCTGGAGGCGGCCGACGTGCGCGGCGCCGAGCAACTCGGCTTTCGCGTCAAGCTGCTGGGCGTGGCGCGCCGCACACCCGAGGGGGTCGCGCTCCGCGTGCAGCCCACGCTGCTGCCGGCGACGCACCTGCTGTCCCAGGTGAACGGCTCGATGAACGGCGTGATGGTCAAGGGCGACGCGGCGGGCGTGACGATGTTCTACGGCGCCGGGGCGGGCGCGGAGCAGACCGCCTCGGCCGTCATCGCCGACCTGGTGGACCTGGCGCGCCTCGATGGTGTGCCACCAGCACAGCAGGTGCCGCACCTGGGTGTGCACCCGCACGCCACCGAGGTGCTGCCGGTGCTGCCGCGCGCAGCCGCCTTCGGCATGCACTGGCTGCGCGTGCCGCTGGATGCTGCCGGCAGCCTGCAGGCGCTGACGGACACGCTGGCCGCACACGGCGTGCCGTTGAGCCAGGTGGTGCTGGCACACGGTGCGCCGGCCGAGGCGCCCGAGGCGCTGTGCCTGACCGGACCCGTCGTCCAGGCTGTGCTGGATGACGCGCTCCATGCATGGGAGGGGCACGCGGCGGCACGGGGCGCGGTCAAGGCCCTGCCGGTCGAGACCCTGGACGGCTGATTCACCGGAGTGCTATCAATTCGATAGCTGCTCGCGCCCAGCCGGCGGGCGCTGCAGCCCGATTTGGCTTGAAAACCCGAATCAGGCGTCCAGCGCTTCGAGCAGCTCGGTCTCGATGGCGAGCTGCGCCTTCTGCCCCTGCAGTTCGGGCCCGCTGATGAGGAAGCTGTCTTCCACCCGCTCGCCCAGCGTGCTGACCTTGGCCAGCTGCAGGTTCAGGTGGTGCCGCGCCAGCACGCGTGCCACCGAATAGAGCAGCCCGACCCGGTCGCTGGCCGAGATGCTCAGCAGCCAGCGCTGCGCCTTCTCGTCGGGTGTGAGGTTCACGCGTGGGCGGATCGGGAAGCTCTTCACGCGCCGCGACACGCGCCCGCGGCTGGGCGGCGGCAGCTCACCGGCGGTGTTCAGTGTCAGGGCGAGGTCGGTCTCGACCATGCTGATCAGTTCGCGGTAGTGCTCCGGCAGGAAGGTGGTCACGACCTGGAAGGTGTCGAGCGCGTAGCCGTTGCTGGCCGTGTGCACGCGCGCGTCCAGGATGCTGAAGGAGGCCTGGTCGAAGTAGCCGCAGATGCGCGCGAAGAGGTCGGGCTGGTCGGGCGTGTAGACCACCACCTGCAGCCCTTCGCCCAGTGGCGACAGGCGCGCCCGCACGATGGCTGGCGCATGCGGGTCGACCGGCACGTTCTTCGGCGGCACGAAGCGCGACAGCTTCTTGGCGTGCCACGCGATCTCGCCGGCGTCGTGCCGCATGAAATAGCCCACGTCCAGCGTGTCCCACAGCGCCTTCTGGGCGTCGAAGGGCAGGGCGTGGAGCTTGATCTCGGCCAGCGCCTCACGCTTGCGGGCCTCGACCTCGGCGTCGGGGTCGGGCATGCGGCCGCCGAGCACGCGCGAGGTGGCGCGGTACAGGTCTTCCAGCAGCTTGCCCTTCCAGGCGTTCCACACGCGTGGCGAAGTGCCGCGGATGTCGGCCACCGTCAGCAGGTACAGGGCCGTGAGGTAGCGCTCGTTGCCCACGCGGCGCGCGAAGGCGGCGATCACCTCGGGGTCGGACAGGTCCTGCTTCTGCGCCACCGTGCTCATGACCAGGTGCTCGGCGACGAGGAACTCGATCAGCTTCGCGTCCTCGCGCTCGATGCCGTGCTGCCTGCAGAAGCGGTGCACGTCGCGCGCGCCCAGCTCCGAGTGGTCGCCGCCGCGGCCCTTGGCGATGTCGTGGAAGAGGGCCGCGACGTAGAGGATCCAGGGCTTGTCCCAGCCGGCCGCCAGCTGCGAGCAGAAGGGGTACTCGTGCGCATGCTCGGCGATGAAGAAGCGCCGCACGTTGCGCAGCACCATCAGGATGTGCTGGTCCACGGTGTAGACGTGGAACAGGTCGTGCTGCATCTGCCCCACGATCTTGCGGAACACGCGCAGGTAGCGGCCCAGCACCGAGGTCTGGTTCATCAGCCGCATGGCATGCGTGATGCCTCGCGGCTCCACCAGCATGCGCATGAAGGTCACGTGGTTGACGTGGTCGTTGCTGAAGCGGCTGTCCATGACGTGGCGCGCGTTGTAGAGCGCGCGCAGCGTGCGGGCCGAGAGGCCGTTGACGCCCACCGTCTTCTGGTACAGAAGGAAAGTTTCCAGGATGGCGTGCGGCTCGCGGATGTACAGGTCGTCGCTCGCCACCTCGATGGTGCCGGCCTTCTCGAAAAAGCGGTCGTTGATGCGGGTGAGCGCGGCCGACTGCGGGTTGAGCCGCTCGGCGATGTTGAGCATCAGGATCTCGGTGAGCTGCGTCACCGCCTTGGCTGCCCAGTAGTAGCGCCGCATCAGCGCCTCGCTGGACTTGCGCTGGCCGCCCTCGTAGCCGAAGGTGCTCGCCACGGCGGTCTGCAGGTCGAACACCAGCCGGTCCTCGCGCCGGTTGGCCACCACGTGCAGGCGCGCGCGGATCAGCGACAGCGTCGCCTCGTTGCGCTTGAGCTGCAGCACCTCGAAGGGCGTGGCCAGGCCGTTTTTCGCGTAGTCGTCCCAGCGCTGCCCGAAGCCGGCCGCCTGCGCCACCCAGCGCACGGTCTGCAGGTCGCGCAGGCCGCCGGGCGACTCCTTGCAGTTGGGCTCGAGCGCGTAGGGCGTGTCGTCGTACTTGTGGTGGCGGTGCCGCATCTCCTGCGACTTGGCGGCAAAGAAGGCCTGCGGGTCGATGCTGCCGTCGAAGCGCTGGCGGAATTCGTCGTACAGGCGGCGGTGGCCGGTGATCAGGCGCGACTCCAGCAGCGAGGTCTGGACGGTCACGTCCTTGGCGGCCTCGGCCAGGCACTCGTCGACGCTGCGCACGCTGGAGCCGATCTCCAGGCCCGCGTCCCAGCAGCGGCCGATGAAGGCTTCCAGGCGCTGGGGGGCGATGCCGCCGGTGTCGCCGTCGGCAGCGCCTTCGGGCGCCGAGGGCAGCAGGAGCAGCACGTCGACGTCGGAATACGGAAACAGTTCGCCGCGGCCGTAGCCACCCACGGCGACCAGGGCGAAGGCGTTGCCGAACCCGGCGTCCTGCCACAGGGCGCGCAGCGCCTCGTCGGCGGCGCCGGCCATGCCGCGCAGCAGGCTGTGGATGTTGCGCACGCCGGTGGGCGAGCGCAGCCGGTCGAACAGGGCGCTCTTGCGCGCGCGCAGTTCGTCGCGCAGCGTGGCGGGCAGGTCGACGACCACGGAAAAGGCCATGGCTCAGCCCCGCGGACGGTCGGTGGACGGGCGGCGCGTCGCGCTGGCGGCGGTCGGCACGATCAGCCGGCAGTCACGAAGGCCGGCGGCGGCGGGCTGCCCGCCGAGAGCGTCAGCACCTCGTACCCACTCTCGGTGACCAGCACGGTGTGCTCCCACTGGGCCGACAGCGAGCGGTCGCGCGTGACGATGGTCCAGCCGTCGTACTTGCCGCCGCGGTGGTCTTCCTTGATGTCGCGCTTGCCCATGTTGATCATGGGCTCGATCGTGAAGATCATGCCGGGCTTGAGTTCTTCCATCGTGCCCGGGCGGCCGTAGTGCAGCACCTGCGGTTCGGCGTGGAAGGTGCGGCCCACGCCGTGGCCGCAGAACTCGCGCACCACCGAGTAGCCGTTGCCCTCGGCGAACTTCTGGATCGCATGGCCCACGTCACCCAGGTGGGCGCCGGGCTTGACCTGCAGGATGCCGTGCCACATCGCCTCGAAGGTGACCTGGCACAGGCGCTTGGCCGCAATGGACGCATCGCCGACCACGAACATTCGACTGTTGTCGCCGAACCAGCCGTTGTAGATGACGGTGACATCGATGTTCATGATGTCGCCCTTCTTCAGGGGCTTGTCGTCGGGGATGCCGTGGCACACCACGTGGTTGACCGAGGTGCAGAGCGACTTCGGGAAGGGCACGCTGCTGGCGCCCATGTAGCCCACCGTGGCGGAGGTGGTGCCCTGCTTGACCATGTATTCGGCGGCGAGGCGGTCGATCTCGTTGGTCGTGACGCCCGGCTTCACGAAGGGCGTGAGGTAGTCCAGCACTTCGGAAGCGAGCCGGCAGGCCGTGCGCATGTCGCCCAGGCTGGCCGGATCGTGGTAGGTAATGCTCATCCTGCGATTATCCCATTCGGCCCGTAAAATGCCGGGTTCTCCCGGATGGCCCCAGTCAGCGGTCGTCCGGTGCAAATCTCCATCTTCTGCCGGCCCCTGGCCCCACCACCGTGACGCAGCCCGCCCACACCGCCACCCCCGTCGTGACTGTCTCCGAGGGGGGCGCGGCGCTGAGCGACTTCCGGGCACGCCAACAGCTGCCCAAGCTGCAGGCCATCGAGCCCAAGATCCAGGCCTTGAGCGCGCGCTTCGTGCACCTGGTGCTCACCGAGACGGCGCCCGACGCCGCGGCGCGCGACCGCTTCGCGGCCCTCCTGACCTACGGCGACCCCTTCGACGCCGGCGCTGCGGACGGCACCAGCCTCGTGGTCACGCCGCGCCTGGGCACGGTCTCGCCCTGGGCCTCGAAGGCCACCGACATCGCCCACAACTGTGGCCTGGCACTTCGCCGCGTGGAACGGGTGACGCAGTACTTCATTCACCTCAAGGCGCCGCTGCTGGGCAAGGCGCCGGTGCTCGAGGGCGAGGCGCTGGCCGAGGTGGCCGGATTGCTGCACGACCGCATGACCGAATCGGTGCTCCCGACGCTGGAGAACGCGGCGGCGCTGTTCTCGGAACTGCCGCCCCAGCCGATGGCGCACGTCGACGTGCTGGGCGGCGGGCGCACGGCGCTGGAGGCGGCCAACACCGGCTTCGGCCTCGCGCTGGCCGAAGACGAGATCGACTACCTGGTCGAGGCCTTCACCAAGCTGGGCCGCAACCCCACCGATGTCGAGCTGATGATGTTCGCGCAGGCCAACAGCGAGCACTGCCGACACAAGATCTTCAACGCCGACTTCACCATCGACGGCGTGCGCCAGGACAGGAGCCTGTTCGGCATGATCCGCCACACACATGCCACGAACCCCCAGCACACGGTCATCGCCTACGCCGACAACGCCTCGGTGATGGAAGGCCACGCCATCGAGCGTTTCATGGCCAAATCGGCCTCCAACGCAGGCGGGGCGGGCGTACCCAGCTATCAAAAGGATAGCGCGACGCACCATGTGCTGATGAAGGTGGAGACGCACAACCACCCGACGGCGATCTCGCCCTTCCCGGGCGCGTCCACCGGTGCCGGCGGCGAAATCCGAGACGAGGGCGCCACCGGCCGCGGCTCCAAGCCCAAGGCGGGCCTGACCGGCTTCACGGTGTCCAAACTGTGGGACGGCAGCTTCGGCAAGCCCGAGCACATCGCCAGCCCGCTGCAGATCATGACCGAGGGCCCGCTGGGCGGCGCGGCCTTCAACAACGAGTTCGGCCGGCCCAACCTGCTGGGCTACTTCCGCGAGTACGAGCAGACCGTGGCCAGCGACGTCGACACGCTGCAGCGCGGCTACCACAAGCCCATCATGATCGCGGGCGGCCTGGGCCAGATCGACGCCATCCAAACCAGGAAGATCGAATTCCCCGCCGGCACGCTGCTGATCCAGCTGGGCGGCCCCGGCATGCGCATCGGCATGGGCGGCGGCGCCGCCAGCTCGATGGCCACCGGCGCCAACGCGGCCGAACTGGACTTCGACTCGGTGCAGCGCGGCAACCCCGAGATCGAGCGCCGGGCGCAGGAGGTCATCAACCACTGCTGGCAGCAAGGCGCGAACAATCCCATCCTCGCCATCCACGATGTGGGCGCGGGTGGCCTGTCCAACGCCTTCCCCGAGCTGACCAACGACGCCGGCCGCGGCGCGCGCTTCGACCTGCGCGCGGTGCCGCTCGAGGAGACGGGCCTCGCGCCCAAGGAGATCTGGAGCAACGAGAGCCAGGAGCGCTACGTGCTGGCCATCGCGCCCGAATCGCTCGAGCAGTTCCGCGCCTTCTGCGAGCGCGAGCGCTGCCCCTTCGCGGTGGTGGGCGTGGCGACCGAGGAACGGCAGCTCAAGGTGGTGGACGAGACCGCCGGCGCGGCCGACCAGCCGGTCGACATGCCCATGGACGTGCTGCTGGGCAAGCCACCGAAGATGCACCGCGACGTGCAGGCGATCCGCCGCCGGTTCCAGCCGCTCGAACTCACCGGCGTCGAGCTGCAGAAGGCCGCCATCGACGTGCTGTCGCACCCGACGGTCGCGTCCAAGCGCTTCCTCGTCACCATCGGCGACCGCACCGTTGGCGGCCTGAGCCATCGCGACCAGATGGTCGGCCCCTGGCAGGTGCCGGTGGCCGACTGCGCCGTGACGCTGGCCGACTACCAGGGCTTTGCGGGCGAAGCGATGAGCATGGGCGAGCGCACCCCGCTGGCGGCCATGGACGCCGCCGCTTCGGGCCGGATGGCTGTCGCCGAGGCCATCACCAACCTGCTCGCTGCGCCGATCGATCTGAAGCGCGTGAAGCTCTCGGCCAACTGGATGGCCGCCTGCGGCGAGCCCGGCGAGGACGCGGCGCTGTACGAGACCGTGAAGGCCGTCGGCATGGGGCTGTGCCCCGCGCTGGGTGTGTCCATCCCGGTCGGCAAGGACTCCCTGTCCATGCGCACGCAGTGGGAAGAGGGCGGCGAGAAGAAGAAGGTCAGCTCCCCCGTGAGCCTGATCGTCACGGCCTTCGCCAGCCTCGACGACGTGCGGGGCACGCTCACGCCGCAGCTCGACGCGACCACCGACGACACGACCCTGGTGCTCGTCGACCTGGGGCGCGGCCAGCACCGCATGGGCGGCAGCATCCTGGCGCAGACGCTGGACCAGACCGGCGACCGCGTGCCCGACCTCGACGACCCGCAATTGCTGGTCAAGCTGGTCGACGCGGTGAATCAGTTGCGCGCCGAGGGCAAGATCCTCGCCATGCACGACCGCAGCGACGGCGGTCTGTTCGCCACTGCCGCCGAGATGGCCTTCGCCGGCCACGTGGGCGTGGCGCTGAACGTCGACCTGCTGGTCACCGAAGGCGACGGCATCTCCGACAGCCGTATGGAAACCGGCGACGCCAAGAACTGGGCGCAGCAGGTCAGCGCCAGGCGCGAGGAGCTCACGCTCAAGGCCCTGTTCAGCGAGGAGCTGGGCATGGTGCTGCAGGTGCGCACCGCGGAGCGCAATGAGGTGATGCAGACGCTGCGCGCGCACGGCCTCTCGGCCTTCAGCCACTTCGTCGGCAAGACGCGCCCGCAGAGCTCGCCGCTCGACGTCGGCAAGGGCAAGCTGGAGGTATGGCGCGACACCAAGGCCGTGTTCAGCGCCATGCTGGCCGACCTGCACCAGGTCTGGGACAGCGTGAGCTGGAAGATCTGCCGCGAGCGCGACAACCCCGAGTGCGCCGATGCCGAGCACGCTGCGGCTGGTGATCCGAATGACCCCGGAGCGCACGTCCTGCTTGCGCAAGGTGCTATGGAAAACGTAGCGGCACCGTTCCTGGGCGGGGCCCGGCCCAAGGTCGCGATCCTGCGCGAGCAGGGCGTCAACTCGCACGTCGAGATGGCCTACGCCTTCACCGAGGCCGGCTTCGAGGCCTTCGACGTGCACATGACCGACCTGCAGGCCGGCCGCGCCGACCTGGCCGACTTCAAGGGCGTGGTCGCTTGCGGTGGTTTCAGCTACGGCGACACGCTGGGCGCCGGCATCGGCTGGGCGCGCAGCATCACCTTCAACCCGGCGCTGGCCGAGCAGTTCGCGCGCTTCTTCGGCCGCACCGACACCTTCGGCCTGGGCGTGTGCAACGGCTGCCAGATGTTCGCCGAGCTGGCCGACATCATCCCGGGCGCGCAGGACTGGCCGCGCTTCACCACCAACCGCAGCGAGCGCTTCGAGGCGCGGCTGTCGATGGTCGAGGTGCTCGAATCGCCCAGCCTGTTCTTCCAGGGCATGGCGGGCAGCCGCCTGCCGATCGCGGTGGCGCACGGCGAGGGCTACGCCAACTTCAAGTACCGCGGCGACGCCGACACGGCCATCGCCGCCATGCGCTTCGTCGACAACACTGGCGCGGCCACCGAGCGCTACCCGTTCAATCCCAATGGCAGCCCGGCCGGCCTCACGGCGGTCACCACGGCCGACGGCCGCTTCACGGCCATGATGCCGCACCCCGAACGCGTGTTCCGCAACGTGCAGATGAGCTGGACCTCGGGCGACGTGAGCGAGCTGAGCCCCTGGATGCGCCTGTGGCGCAACGCGCGCCGCTGGGTGGGTTGAGCACCCGGGCGGCACCGCCCCGCGCGCGCCGGCGCAATCCGGCAAAGTGCCTGGGGTCATGCCCCGCACCGGCGCGCGATCGGCCTAGACTCGGGCGCATGTTCCTGTCGAGCAGCCTTGGCCTCCACGCCGCCGCGCAGCCCGCGCGGCGTGCTGGCGCTTGGTGGTCTGCTCCAGACGCCGCGCTTTCCTGAGCCCGGCGGCCTTTCTTCTCTCCTTCTTTCGCGCTGCGCGCACCTCCCGACCGCCGGGCCCACTGTTCGGGCCCCTGCGGGGTGCGCGCCCTTCGACGCTTCGTGCTCACAGGAAGACCTGGAGTTTCGATTCGTCACGTGGTGCCTGCGGGCCCGCATGCGCCACGTCCACCAGGAACCCTGCCATGACCATCTCCTCCGTCTCACCTTCCTCCAGCAGCTCGCTTCCCGCCCCGGAGGCGGCGCGCACCCTGACCGAACTCGACCATGCGCGCCTGACGCGCCTGCTCTCGCTGCAGCCCGCCCCGCACGAGGACCTGCAGGCCGTGCTGGACGAGGGCGAGCTCGTCGATCCGCGGGAGGTCGCGCCCGACGTCGTCACCATGAACTCGCGCGTGTACCTGGCCGGCGAGGGCGATGGCCCGGCCGGCCAGGAACTGACGTTGAGCTACCCCTTGCAGGCACGCCCCTCGGACGCGCAGGTGTCGGTGCTGTCGCCGGTCGGCGCGAGCCTGCTGGGTGCACGCGTGGGCCAGACGGTGCAGTGGCGCCAGCCCGACGGCGCCTCGCGCACGGCACGCATCGTGGCGCTGGCCTACCAGCCCGAGGCGGCAGGCGACTACCTGCGGTAGCGGCGACCGGCCCAAAAAGAAAAGCGGCCCGCGGGCCGCTTTCGTTCGGTGGGGCATGGCCCAGGCGCTGGCAATTACTCGACCTTGGCCTTCTCGCGCAGCGACTGCTGGTACTCCTGCAGCTTCTGCTGCTGGAGCTGCTGCGACAGCTGCGCCTTGATTTCGTCCAGCTTGGGGAAGGACTGCTCGCGCACGTCGTCCAGGCGGATGACGTGCCAGCCGAATTCCGACTTGACGGGCACCTGGGTCGTCTCGCCCTTCTTGAGCTTGATCATGGCCTGCGAGAACTCGGGCACCAGGCCGGCCGGGTTGGTCCAGTCCAGGTCGCCCCCGTTGGCGCCGGAGCCCGGGTCCTTCGACAGCTTCTTGGCCAGGTCCTCGAACTTCGCGCCTTTCTTCAGGTCGGCGATGACCTTCTTGGCCTCGTCCTCGGTGGCGACGAGGATGTGGCGGGCCTTGTATTCCTTGCCGCTGTTGGCCGCGACCAGCTTGTCGTAGGCGGCCTTGACGTCGGCGTCGCTCACGGGGTTGTTCTTGCGGTAGTCCTCGAAGAGCTGGCGGATCAGGATGGCCTGGCGCGCCAGTTCCATCTGGGCCTTGAAGTCGTCGGTGGCGTCCAGCCCCTTCTTCTGGGCTTCCTGCATGAAGACTTCACGCGCGATGACTTCCTCGCGCAGCTGGCTCTGCATTTCGGGCGTGACCGGACGGCCTGCAGCGGCAAGCTGCTGCGCCAGCATGTCCATGCGCGCCTTCGGCACGGGCTTGCCGTTGACGATCGCGGCGTTCTGCGCGAAGGCAGGCACCGCACCCAGCAGCGCGGCGGCCGCGACAGCTTGCAGGAGTTGTTTTTTCATGAAGGCAGACCTCGGGAACAGGAAGGCGCGTTGAACGTGCGACGCGATGAACGGAGGGACGAGAAGAAAACGGAAAGGAGGGGAGGGAAGTGCCGCCGTGGGATCCGGCGATCAGGACGGCTCAGAGCGTCTCGATGGCAATGGCGTGGAGGCCACGGGGGACAAAAACCTGCAGCGGATCATACACAAGCCGGTGTCGTGCAAGCCGTGACAGTCCCGTGAATCGGGGGGAGGCGACGCGCACGCGAAAGTGGGTGCCGTAGCCGGCCGGGCCGGCACCGGCATGGCCCGCGTGGGCCGCGCTTTCGTCGATGACTTCGAGCGCGGTGGGCGCGAGCGCGGCGCGCAGCGCCGCTTCGAGTTCTTCGGCCGTGGGCAGGCTCATGACGGCGGCATTCATTCGGCGGCGGACTCGTCGGACTTCAGGTGCGGCGCGATGTACAGCCCCTGCGCCACCAGGAAAGCGATGGGGAACACATAGCCCCAGAGCTTGAAGTTGACCCAAGCGTCGGTGCTGAAGTACAGCGCCACGTAGGCGTTGATGCCGGCCATGAACACGCAGTAGGCGATCCACGCCACGTTGAGCTGGTTCCAGATGCGCTCGGGCAGCTGCAGCTGGCTGCCCAGCAGCATCTTGAGAAAGTTCTTGCGCATGGCCCACAGCGCCACCGCGAGCGCGACGGCCATGGCGCCGTAGAGCACCGTCGGCTTCCACTTGATGAAGCGGTCGTCGTGCAGCACGAGCGTGAGCGTGCCGAAGATGAGGATCAGTGCCAGCGTGGCCTTCTGCATCGGCTGCAGCCGTTTCTCGGTGGCGTAGACGATGGCCATCTGCACCGCCGTACCCGCCATCAGCACCCCCGTCGCGACATAGATGCCGTAGAGCTTGAAGGCACCGAAGAACAGGAGGATCGGGAAGAAGTCGAGCAGCAGTTTCATCAGGTCTTGTCGCCGGCTTCAAAGTCGAGCGAGGCGGAGTTCATGCAGTAGCGCAGGCCGGTGGGGGCCGGGCCGTCCGGGAACACGTGCCCGAGGTGCGCGCCGCAATTGGAACAGACCGTCTCGGTGCGCACCATGCCGTGCGAGCGGTCGACGATTTCGGTGATCGCGCCGGGCTCGGCCGCTTCCGAAAAGCTGGGCCAGCCGCAGCCGGCGTCGAACTTGGTGGCCGAGTCGAAGAGCTTGGCACCGCAGCAGATGCAGTGGTAGCTGCCGTCGGCCCAGTGGGCCTCGTACTTGCCGGTGAAGGGGCGCTCCGTGGCCGCGTGGCGCGTCACCTCGAAGGCGGCGCGCTCGGCGCCCTTGTCGGCGAGCAGGGCCTTCCATTCGGCGTCGGTCTTCTGGATCTTGGGAGTGGTCATGAGGAGCAGCTGATTTCGATCGTGGAAGCCCAGTCGGGCGGGAAGCCGGCCATGGCGTCCATGCCCGGATGGTCGTCATATGGGGCCTGCAGGAGCGCCAGCAAGCGCGCGACCCCCGAGAAGTCCCGGCGCTGGGCCTGTTCGATGGCCTCCTGGGCCAGGTGGTTCCGCAGCACGAACTTCGGGTTGGCCTTGAGCATCGAATCGGGCTCCAGCGCCCGTGGCTCCTGCGCGAGGCGCTCCGAAAACGATAGCATCCAGGCATCGAAGCCGGCGCTGTCGAGGAACAGGTCGCGCACCGACGCCAAGTCCGCGCCGGCCCGGTGCTCGGCCAGGCGGCGCCAGAAGATGGGCCAGTCGACGCGGCCGGCGGCCAGGAGGCGCAGCAATGCCTCGACCAGCGCCAGGTCGTCCGGCCGCGCCTCGCCCAGCCCCAGCTTGGTGCGCATGCGGGCCTCGAACTCGGCCGGGAACAGCGTGCGGTACGAGGCCAGCGCGGCCATCGCGCGCTCCTCCTCGCCGATCAGCGGCAGCAGTGCCTGCGCCAGGCAGAACAGGTTCCAGTACGCCACGTTGGGCTGCTGGTTGAAGGCATAGCGGCCGGAAGTGTCGCTGTGGTTGCAGATGTGCCCGGGGTCGAACGCGTCCAGGAACTGGAAGGGGCCGTAGTCGATCGTCAGGCCCAGGATGCTCATGTTGTCCGTGTTCATCACGCCATGGCAGAAGCCGGCCGCCTGCCACTGCGCCATCAGCGCGGCCGTGCGCTCGCTCACGGCGTTGAGCAGGCTCGCGTAGGCGTTGCCGTCGAAACGGGCATCGTCGCGGCAGCGCGGGTAGAAACGGTCGACGACGAAGTCGGCCAGGGCGCGCAGCTCGTCATGCTGGCCGCGGGCCGCAAAGTGCTCGAAATGGCCGAAGCGAATGAAGCTGGGCGCGACGCGCGTGACCACGGCCGCGGTCTCGAGCGTCTCGCGTCGCACCGGGGCGTCGGAGCCGGTGACGCACAGGGCCCGCGTCGTCGGGATGCCCAGCCCGTGCATCGCCTCGCTGGCCAGGAACTCGCGGATGCTGGAGCGCAATACGGCGCGTCCGTCGCCCCCGCGGGAGTAGGGCGTGCGGCCGGCGCCCTTGAGTTGCACCTCGAGCCCGCCGGCCGTCTCGCCCAGCAGGATCGCGCGGCCATCGCCCAGCTGGCCGGCCCACACGCCGAACTGGTGCCCGCTGTAGACGGTGGCCAGCGGCCGGGTGCCCGCCACAGGCAGGTTGCCCGTGAGCGCCTGCAGGGCACTTGGCGTGCGCCAGTCCGGAGACAGGCCCAGCCACTGCGCGACCGCATCGCTGTGGCCGACCCAGTATGGGGCAGGCAGCGGGGTCGGGTGGAGGTGGGTGAAGAAGGCGGGCCCCAGCGACTCGAAGCCGGGCTTCCAGTGCAGGCCCAGGTCGGCGGACGCGGTGTCCTCGGCGGTCAGGCTCATGCGCCGATTGTCGGGCTGCAGCTGTAACCCCAGGCCCGGCGGGCTCTCCCGGCCGCCGTCAGCGTGCGGCGACGGGGGCTGCCCAGATGCGCGCGCGGTACTGGGCCGGCGGCACGCCGAACCAGCGCTTGCAGGCACGGAAGAAGTTGCTCGTATCGACGAAGCCCAGGCGGTCGGCCACGTCGGCCAGGCTGTGGCGGTCTTCGGCCAGGTACTGCTGCGCGAGTTCGCGGCGCGTGCGCTCGAGCAACGCCTGGAAGGACACCGCTTCTTCCTGCAGCCGCCGCTGCAGCGTGCGGTCGGCCAGGCCCAGGCCCGCTGCCACATCCTGGCGGCGCGGCTCGCCATGCGGCAGGCGGCGCGCGATTTCGGCGCACACCAGCGTGGCGGTGGTGGTCTGGCCCAGCTCTTCGAGCTGCGCATCGAGCAGCGTGTCGTGCATGCGGCCCAGTTCGGGATGGTGCGTGGGCAGGGGCAGCGCCAGGCAGGCGCTGGACACCAGCATGCGGTTGGCCGACGCGTTGAAGCGCAGCTCGCAGCCGTAGGCGTCGCGGTGCGGGCGGTCGTCGGTGGGCGGCGGGTAGACGAACTCCATCGCCAGCGGCTCGACCGCGCGCCGGGTGAGCCAGCGGCACTGCATGAGCACCGTGAGCAGCGCGTGTTCCAGTCGCTGGCGCGGGATCGGCAGCCGCCCGCCGGTGTGTTCCATGACCAGCCAGCAGCCGCGCGGGTCGGGCTGCATCGAGAAGGCGGTGCAGTCGGAGATGACGGGCATGTAGCGCACCAGCCGCTCCAGGCCGCCGCGCAGGTCGGCGCTGCAGGCCATGGCGTGGCCCACGGTGCTGGTGTTGCTGTGCGTGTCGGCCAGTTCGCGCTCCAGCCCCAGCGTGGGCCGGCCCGCGCGCGCCACGGCGAGTTGCCACAGCACGGTGATCTCGTCCACCGGGATGCGCGTGTTCTGCCGGTGCAGCGAGTCGGGGTCGAACCCCGCGTCGCGCAGCAGCGCGGGCACGGCCAGGCCCTCGGCCTCGAACATCGACAGCAGGCCGATCAGCCAGGCGGCGGAACTGGTGCGCTCCTCGGGTGGCGGCAGGCCGGCGGCTCGGCGGCGCGGCCGGTGGGGCAGGAGGGCAGGGGAAGTCACTCGATTGGCGCGCTTCGGATAGTGGTCGGCCCGGAGGCGGACCCTAGGATTCGGCGGTTGCCGGCGAAGCAACGAGCATGGGCGCAGGGCGCCGATGCGTGAATTCCGATTAACCCGGTATGGAGACAGAACGCATGCACGACAGCAGAACGCCGACGGGGTCCGCGGCGGTGCCCTTCCATTCGATCGCGATCGCGATCGCGGTGCGCGGCCTGGCCGTCGCGGCCGTGGCGTCCACCGGCCTCTTTCTGGCCGGCTGTGGCGGGGGATCGTCGGGGTCGCCCGGCGTGTTCCTGCCGGTGCCGCCGGCCCCCCCTCCGGCGCCCACGCCACCGGCCCCGCCGCCACCGCCTCCGGCGCCCGCCCCGGACCGCCCGATGGTGCGGCAGACCACCGCCGGCAAGATCGAGGGCGTGGACGACAGCGCTGGAACCGGCACCTGGTCCTGGAAGGGTGTGCCCTTCGCCAAGCCGCCCGTCGGCGACCTGCGCTGGGCGGCGCCGGCCGATCCCGCGCCCTGGGAGGGCGTGCGCGCCGCCTCGCAGTTCGGCCCCAGTTGCGCGCAGGGCGGTCGCTTCTTCAGTCCGGCGCCGGGCGGTGCACCCTACGGCCTGGCAGTGCGCGAGGGCTTCGGCAAGCCGGTCGGCGAGGAGGACTGCCTCACGCTCAACGTCTGGCGCCCCGCGAACACCGACGAGAAGCTGCCGGTGATCGTGTTCATCTATGGCGGCAGCAACATTTCGGGCTACACCGCCGACCCGAGCTACGACGGCGCGCAACTGGCGAAGCGGGCCAATGCGGTGGTCGTCACCGTCAACTACCGGTTGGGCTTCCTCGGCTGGTTCGATCTGCCGCAACTCAAGGTCGGCGAGCCGAAGAACGATTCCGGCAACTTCGCGCTGCTCGACCAGATGCAGGCGCTGAAGTTCGTCCAGGCCAACATCGGTGCCTTCGGCGGCGACGCCGGCAACGTCACGGTGATGGGGCAGTCGGCCGGCGCCGTCAACACCTGGGCCCTGGTCACCTCGCCCGCGGCGGCCGGCCTCCTGCACAAGGCCGTGCCCATGAGCGGCGGCATCGCCTTCTCGCCCCGCGCCACCGCGCAAACCTACGCCAAGGCGCTGGTCAACGCGATCGTCATCGCAGACGGCAAGGCCACCGACGCCACCTCGGCGGCCAACTGGCTCGCCGGCCAGACCGACGCACAGGTGGCGAGCTACCTGCGCAGCCTGCCGGCCGACAGGCTACTGACCGTGATGCTGGCCAATCCGCAACTGGGCAATTCGCCGGCGCCGATCGAGGACGGAACGATCCTGCCCGTGAATTCGCGCGCGGTCGTGGCTGCCGGCAACTTCAACAGGGTGCCGATGATCGTGGGCAACACGCGCGACGAAGGCACGCTGTTCGGTGGCCTGTTCGGGCTTTACACGGGCACGGGCGTGCCGGGCTTCAAGCTGAGCGACTACGACCGTTTCGGGCTGCAGTTCGGCTTCAACCCCGATGCGCCACCCAGCCTCACCGAGGCCGACCTGATCAGTGCCCCGTATCTTCCGGTCAACACGCAGCAGACCGGGTGGAAGGCGGTGTCGGACGTGGTCACGCAGTCGATTTTCCTCAACGGCCTGTCGGCGCAGATCGACTCCGTCGCCGCCCAACTGCCGACGAAGACCTGGTATTACCGCTTCGACTGGAGCCAGGAGGCCGCGCCGTTCAACACCGTCTACGGCGCCACGCACGGCATGGACACGGTGTTCTTCTTCCACAACTTCGGCACCAACGTCTTCTCCTTCGCCTACGGCGAGGCGAACCGGCCGGGGCGGGAGGCGCTGTCGGACGCGATGGTCGGCAGCCTGGCCGCCTTCGCGCGCACGGGCGATCCGAACCACGCCGGCCTGGGCGTCACCTGGCCGAACTGGCCGCGCCAGATCGTGTTCGACGCCAGCAAGACGCAACTGCAGAACAGCGCGCCGTGAATCGGGTGGGGCGATGGGCGATCGGGCGTGGGCGAATGCCCCCGAATTGCGGGCAATCCCGCCTGCGGGCGGTGAGGGTGGTGCGTGATACTCGCCCCCGATCCATTTCCCATCGATTTTCCCAATCACCCGAGGAGCCTTCCCCATGCTGGGTTTGATGCAAGACCGCCCGCTCTTGATCTCCAACCTGATCGAGTTCGTCGATCGCCACAACGGCGATGCCGAGATCGTCTCGAGACGCGTCGAGGGCGACATCCACCGCTACACCTGGCACGACTGCGCTGTGCGCGCGCGCCAAGTGGCCAACGCGCTGGACGGCGAGAAGCTGCTGTTCTCCGACCGCGTCGCGACGCTGGCCTGGAACGGCTACCGCCACCTGGAGCTCTACTACGGCGTGAGCGGCTCGGGCCGCGTGCTGCACACCATCAACCCGCGCCTGCATCCCGACCAGATCGCCTGGATCGCCAACCATGCCGAAGACCAGATTCTGTGCTTTGACATGACCTTCCTGCCGCTGGTGCAGGCCGTGCACGCGCGCTGTCCGACGATCCGCAAGTACGTCGCGCTGTGCGATGCCGACAAGCTGCCGGCCGACACCGGCATCCCCAACCTGGTGAGCTACGAGGCCTGGATCGCCGACCAGCCGGCCACCTACGATTGGCCGGTGTTCGACGAGAACTCGGCATCGAGCATGTGCTACACGAGCGGCACCACGGGCAACCCGAAGGCCGCGCTCTACAGCCACCGCTCGACCACGCTGCACGCCTATGCCGCCGCGCTGCCCGACGTCATGCGCCTGTCGGCGCGCGACTCGGTGCTGCCGGTGGTGCCGATGTTCCACGTCAACGCGTGGGGCATTCCGTATTCGGCGGCGCTGGTGGGCTGCAAGCTGGTGTTCCCTGGCGGTGCGATGGATGGCAAATCCATCTTCGAACTGATCGAGAGCGAGGGCGTCACCTTCGCCGCCGGCGTGCCGACGGTGTGGCAGATGATGCTGGGCCACATGCAGGCGGGCGGCCTGAAATTCTCGAAGCTCAACCGCACGGTGATCGGCGGCTCGGCCTGCCCGCCGGCGATGATCCGCGCGTTCCAGGACCAGTACGGCGTCGAGGTGCTGCATGCCTGGGGCATGACCGAGATGAGCCCGCTGGGCACGCTGTGCACGCTCAAGAACAAGCACGACGCGCTCGACGAAGCGGGCCGCCTGGCCATCCGCATGAAGCAGGGCCGCGCCATCTTCGGCGTCGACATGAAGATCGTGGACGGCGACGGCAACGAGCTGCCCTGGGACGGCAAGGCCTACGGTGACCTGCTGGTGAAGGGCCCCTGGATCGTCAAGGAGTACTTCAAGGGCGAGGGCGGCCATCCGCTGGTGAAGGACGCCAGGGGCGACGGCTGGTTCCCCACCGGCGACGTGGCCACCATCGACGCCGAGGGCTACCTGCAGATCACCGACCGCAGCAAGGACGTGATCAAGTCCGGCGGCGAGTGGATCAGCTCGATCGACATCGAGAACATCGCTGTCGCGCACCCGGCCATTGCCATTGCCGCGTGCATCGGCGTGTTCCATCCCAAGTGGGACGAGCGCCCCATCGTGGCCGTGGTGAAGAAGCCCGGCGCCGAAGTGACCCGCGAGGAACTGCTCAAGTTCTACGAAGGCAAGACCGCCAAGTGGCAGATCCCCGACGACGTGGTGTTCGTCGAGGCGATCCCGCTGGGTGCCACCGGAAAGATCCTCAAGACCAAACTGCGCGAACAGCTCAAGGACTACAAGCTCCCCTCGCTCGCGAGCGCCTGAACGCGCTGTCGCCAAGGTGATAGGCCGGCCGCGCGGGCGGCCTGCCTTGCGGGCATTCCCTGTGCGGGGTGGAGAAGGGCGCTTGTACGCTGCGCCCGGCGCGATCGAACCCATCCCACACCAGGAGACATGCCTTGAAATTTGCTATCAAAATCGTAGCTGCCTGCGCAATGGCAGCGGGCGCTGCGGGCGCTTTTGCCCAAAAAGGCGAGACCGTGAAGATCGCCTGGATGGACCCGCTGTCGGGACTCATGGCGGCCGTCGGCACGAACCAGTTGAAGACCTACCAACTGATGGTCGAGCACTTCAACAAGACCAACGCCTCGGGCGTGAAATTCGAGCTGATCTCGCTGGACAACAAGCTGAGCCCGCAGGAGACGACCGCTGCGCTGCGCTCGGCCATGGACCAGGGCGCGCGCTACGTGACCCAGGGCAACGGCTCAGGCCCCGCGCTTGCGATCATCGACGCGCTGGAGAAACACAACGCGCGCAATCCCGGCAAGGAGGTCGTGTACTTCAACTACGCCGCGGTGGACCCGGACCTGACCAACAGCAAGTGCAGCTACTGGCACTTCCGGCTCGACGCCGATACTTCGATGAAGATGGAGGCGCTGACCACCTTCATGAAGGACCAGCCCGACATCAAGAAGGTCTACATCCTCGGACAGAACTACGCGCACGGCGTGCAGGTCAGCAAGTACGCCAAGGAGGGGCTCAAGGCCAAGCGCCCCGACGTGCAGATCGTCGGCGACGACCTGCACCCGCTGGCGCAGGTGCGCGACTTCTCGCCCTACATCGCCAAGATCAAGGCATCCGGTGCCGACTCGGTCATCACCGGCAACTGGGGCTCGGACCTGGCACTGCTGCTGAAGGCGGCGCAGGACGCCGGCCTGCTCGACACCGTCAAGTTCTACACCTACTACGCCTTCGGCTCGGGCGCGCCGACGGCCATGGGCGCGGGCGCCGCGGGCAAGGTGTACGTGGTGGGCTACGGCCACTACAACATGGGGCCGCCGATCCAGCCGCTGATGGCCGAGTTCAAGAAGCGCATGAACGACGACATGACGCAGAACTCGATCTACCACACCTTCGCGCTGCTCGATGCGGCCTTCGTCAAGACGAAGTCGACCGACCCGGTGAAAGTGGCGGCCGCGCTCGAGGGCATGAAGATCAAGAGCTTCAACGGCGAGGTCGAGATGCGCAAGGCCGACCACCAGCTGCAACAGGGCCTGTTCATCACGCGCTGGGAGAAGGCGGGCGGAAAGTACCCCTACGACGCCGAGAACACCGGATACACCTTCGTGCCGGTCAAGTACTACGAGCCCTACGTGGCCAGCACGCCCACCAGCTGCCAGATGAAGCGGCCCTGACGCCTCGAAAAGGAGGGCGGGCCCGCCCTTTTTCTACCCGCGGGTAGCACAACTACGGTGCACGCTGTCGCGCGGGTGATAGAAAGCGCCGAAGCGGCGCTGACCTTACGGGCATTCCCTGAGCGGGGTGCTCGTAAACACTTGTACTCTCGTCCCGATTTGCACCGTTCGACCCAGGAGACACAGATTGAAATTCGCTCTGAAATTCACCGCCGCCGCCATCGTCGCTGCCACGGCCACCGGTGCCCTCGCGCAGCAGGGTGAAACCGTCAAGATCGCCTGGCTCGACCCGCTGTCGGGCCTGATGGCCGCCGTGGGCACGAACCAGCTCAAGACCTTCCAGTTCTTCGCCGAGAAGTTCAACGCCAAGAACCCCGCAGGCGTGAAGTTCGAGATCATCGGCATCGACAACAAGCTCAGCCCGCAGGAGACGACGGCCGCGCTGCGCTCGGCCCAGGACCAGGGCGCGCGCTACGTGGTGCAGGGCAATGGCTCAGGCCCGGCGCTGGCCATCATCGACGCGCTCGAAAAGAACAATGCGCGCAACCCCGGCAAGGAGATGCTGTATCTCAACTACGCCGCGGTGGATCCCGACCTGACCAACAGCAAGTGCAGCTACTGGCAGTACCGCTTCGATGCCGACACCTCCATGAAGATGGAGGCGCTGACCACCTACATGAAGGACCAGCCGGACATCAAGAAGGTCTACATCATTGGCCAGAACTATTCGCACGGCCAGCAGGTCAGCAAGTTCGCCAAGGAGAACCTCAAGGCCAAGCGCCCCGACATCCAGATCGTCGGCGACGACCTGCATCCGCTGGCGCAGGTGCGCGACTTCTCGCCCTACATCGCCAAGATCAAGGCGTCGGGCGCCGACTCGGTCATCACCGGCAACTGGGGCTCGGACCTGGCACTGCTGATCAAGGCCGGCAACGACGCCGGCCTGAACGTCAAGTACTACACCTACTACGCCGTCACCAGCGGCACGCCCACTGCCATGGGCGCGGCGTCGGACGGCAAGGTCTACCAGGTCGGCTACGCCCACTACAACATGGGCGGCGAGATGCAGAAGTACGCCGACGAGTTCAAGAAGCGCTTCAACGACGACCTCTACACCACCGACATCTACACCGTGTTCGTCGCCCTGTCCGAAGCCATGGCCAAGGCCAAGAGCACGGATCCGGTCAAGGTGGCTGCCACGATGGAAGGCATGAAGTTCAAGAGCTTCAACGGTGACGTGGAACTGCGCAAGGCCGACCACCAGCTGCAGCAGGGCCTCTATATCACCAAGTGGGAGAAGGCCAGCGCCAAGTACCCCTACAGCCCCGAGAACACGGGCTACACCCTGGCCCCGGTGAAGTTCTACGACGCCTACGTGGCCAGCACGCCCACCAGCTGCCAGATGAAGCGGCCATGAGGGCAGCCAGGCTCTGAGCCAAGCAAGGCCCGCCGCCCTCAGGCGGGCCTTTTTTTCATGTTCTCCGAGGGACGGGAGTCGATTCGATCGTGGAATTCTTTCTGATTTCGCTGCTCAACGGCGTCAGCTACGGGCTGCTGCTGTTCATGCTCAGCTCCGGGCTGACGCTCATCTTCAGCATGATGGGCGTGCTGAACTTCGCGCACGCCAGCTTCTACATGCTGGGCGCGTACTTCGCCTACGCCGTGTCCAACGTGGTCGGCTTCTGGCCCGCGCTGGTGATCGCGCCGCTGCTCGTCGGCGCGCTCGGTGCCGCCTTCGAGCGCTACAGCCTGCGCCGCGTCCACAAGTTCGGCCATGTACCGGAGCTGCTGGTCACCTTCGGCCTGTCGTACCTCATCCTGGAGCTGGTGCAGCTCGTGTGGGGCCGATCCACGGTGCCCTACGGGCTGCCGACGCAACTGCAGGGCCCGCTGTTCACGATCTACGGCACCCAGTTCCCCAAGTCGCGCTCCTTCATCATGCTGGTGGCGGTCCTGATGCTGATCTCGGTGTGGCTGCTGCTCACGCGCACCCGCATCGGCCTGGTCATCCAGGCGGCGCTCAAGCATCCCGAGATGGTCGAGGCGCTGGGCCACAACGTGCCGCGCGTGTTCATGCTGGTCTTCGGCGGCGGTGCCGCGCTGGCCGGCCTGGCCGGGGTCATCGGCGGCAACACCTACGTCACCGAGCCCGCCATGGCGGCGTCGGTGGGCTCGATCATCTTCGTGGTGGTCGTTGTGGGCGGCATGGGCTCCCTCGCCGGCGCGTTCCTCGCATCGCTGCTGATCGGTGTCATCCAGACCTTCGCGGTCGCCATCGACCAGTCGATGGCGACGGGCCTGCAGGCGCTGGGCATGACGGTGACCGACCAGACCTTCGGCTATTCGCTGCTCAAGCTCACGCTGTCGCAGGTGGCGCCGATCCTGCCGTACCTCTTCCTGGTGCTCATCCTCATCTTCCGGCCCAAGGGCCTGCTCGGAACCCGGGAGGACTGACCATGAGCAGCACCTCCACCGCCATGTCCTCATCGCCTGCCTACTACAAGTTCAAGCCGCTCAACGTCGGGCGCATCGTGATCTGGTCGCTGTTCGCGGTCGCGCTCATCGTCGCGCCGTGGATTTTCACCAGCAGCCTCGCGCTGACGATGCTCTCGCAGATCGGCTACCTCATCATCATCTGCCTGTCGTACAACATCCTGTTGGGGCAGGGCGGGATGCTGAGCTTCGGCCATGCCGTCTACACCGGCCTGGGTTCCTTCATCGCGATCCACGCGATGAACATGGCCACCAAAGGCCAGATCCCCGTGCCGCTGGTGCTCATTCCCGTCGTTGCCGGGCTGGCGGGTGCCTTCTTCGCGGTGCTCTTCGGCTACGTCACGACGAAGAAGTCGGGCACGACCTTCGCGATGATCACGCTGGGTCTGGGCGAACTGGTGGCGGCCATGGCACTGATGTTCCCGGGCTTCTTCGGCGGCGAGGGCGGCATCACGACCGACCGCACCTACGGCAAGTTCCTGATGTGGAACTTCGGCCCGCAGATCCAGGTGTACTACCTGATCGCCGTCTACTGCTTCGTGTGCACCGCACTGATGTATGCCTTCACTGGCACACCGCTGGGCCGCATCCTGAACGCCGTGCGCGACAACCCGGAGCGGGTCGAGTTCATCGGCTACAACACGCAGAAGGTGCGCTACTTCGCGTTCATCATCTCGGGCTTCTTCGCCGGCATCGGCGGCGGTCTGGCAGCGATCAACTTCGAGATCGTGAACGCGGCCGACAGCCTGAGCACCATCCGCTCGGGCGGCTACCTGCTGTTCACCTTCCTCGGCGGCGCGACCTTCTTCTTCGGCCCGATCATCGGCGCCGTGCTGCTGGTCTTCGCGTCGATCCTGCTGTCCGAACTGAGCAAGGCCTGGCTGCTGTACATGGGCCTGGTCTTCCTGTTCATGGTCATGTTCGCGCCTGGCGGCATCGCCAGCCTGATCATGATGAACCTGCGCGTGGCCAAGTTCGGCAAGTTCAACCGCTTCTGGGGCCTGTACGCGGGCCTCTTTGTCACCGGTGCGCTGATGGTCGTCGGTGCCGCGGCCATCGTCGAGATGATCTACCACATCCAGCTCAACGCGGCGATGGGCCCGAAGGTGCATTTCTTCGGCTCCGAGCTCGACACGTCGTCCACCACCCATTGGGTCGGCGCCGTCGCGCTGATGGTGATCGGCGGCGGCCTCATGGAGATCGTGCGCCGCCGCTTCGTGCGTACCTGGGGCACCGCCCAGGAAGAAATCGAGGCGCAGATCAAGCGCGCGGAGGCCGGCCTGTGACCTATGCACTCGAACTGAAGGACCTGCACAAGAGCTTCGGCAAGACGCCGATCATCCGCGGCGCCAACCTCGCCGTGACGGCCGGCGAGCGCATCGCGGTGATCGGGCCGAACGGGGCGGGCAAGTCGACGCTGTTCAACCTGATCAGCGGGCGCCTGCATCCCACGAGCGGGGAGGTGCTGCTCAATGGCGAGCGCATCGACGGCCTGCCGCCGTACGAGATCAACCGCAAGGGCCTCTCGCGCAGCTTCCAGATCACCAACATCTTTCCCAAGCTCAGCGTGTTCGAGAACCTGCGTTGCGGGGTGCTGTGGAGCCTGGGCTACCGCTACACCTTCCTGCGTTTCCTCTCGAACCTGGACGATGCCAACGAGCGTGCCGAACTGCTGCTGCGCCAGGTGGGCCTGGAGCGCAAGCGTGACGTGCTGGCCGTGAACCTCACCTACGCCGAGCAGCGCGCACTGGAGATCGGCATCACCATCGCCGGCGGTGCCAACGTCATCCTGCTTGACGAACCGACGGCCGGCATGAGCAAGACCGAGACCGCACACTTCATCGCGCTGATCCGCGAGATCACAGTGGGCAAGACGCTGCTCACCGTCGAGCACGACATGGGCGTGGTGTTCGGCCTGGCCGACAAGATCGCGGTGGTGGTGTACGGCGAGGTCATCGCCTACGACACGCCCGAGGCCGTGCGCGCCAATGCGCGCGTGCAGGAGGCTTACCTCGGCTCCTCGGTCGCAGACGCACAGGGAGCGGGACACTGACATGTTGAAAATTCAGGACCTCCACGCCTACTACGGCAAGAGCCACGTGCTGCACGGCGTCTCCTTCGCCGTGAACCCCGGCGAGATCGTCGCGCTGCTGGGCCGCAACGGCTCGGGGCGCTCCACCACGGCCAAGGCCATCATGGGCCTGGTGCACGCCGAGGGCGACGTGCACTGGAAGGGCCAGGACATCCTGCGTCGCAAGGCCTACGAGATTGCGCACATGGGCATCGGCTACGTGCCCGAGAACCGTGACATCTTCCCCAGGCTCACGGTGCACCAGAACCTGCTGCTGGGCCAGAAGGGCAGCGGCAAGGGCAGCCGTTGGTCCTTCGAGGACATGTACGGGATGTTCCCGCGCCTGAAGGAGCGCCAGCACACCGAGGCCGGCGTGCTCTCGGGCGGCGAGCAGCAGATGCTCACGCTGTGCCGCACGCTCATGGGCGACCCCGACCTCATCATCATCGACGAACCCACCGAAGGCCTGGCGCCAAAGATCGTCGAGCTGGTGGGGCAGTACCTCAAGACGCTCAAGGACAAGGGCATCTCGGTGCTGCTGATCGAGCAGAAGCTGACCATCGCCATGCAGATCTCCGACCGAGCCCTGGTGATGGGGCACGGCAGCATCGTCTTCGACGGTACGCCCGACAGCCTGCGCGCCGATGCGTCCACGCGCAAGGAATGGCTCGAGGTGTGAGCACGTCGCGGGTGCTTTCAGGTCGAATCGGCCGGAACCGCCCGTCCAGCTTGCGCAACCAGCTATCGAATCGATAGCAAGTCGACGGCGCGTGCCATGCTTGGCGCGCGCCGCTGTTCGCTTGCAGAATGGCCGTGCGACGCTTTGTCCCGCCAGCGACTGGCCTCGATGGACGCATGCGTCGAATTGCCTAGAATCGCCGAAAAAGAACACTCGTGCTTTTTTGGGAGACAACGCCGCTCGGCCCGCGAGCGCCACGGTCTGCCCTCCGGTCCCGCCTCTTTCTTCTCCATCTTCCTAAGGAACGCAGCATGACGGCTGAATACAAAGTGCACGGCGACATCGCCGTGATCACCATGACCAACCCGCCGGTCAACGGGCTCGGCTATTCGACGCGCGTCGGCATCACCGATGGGCTGGCGAAGGCGCTGGCGGACGACGCCGTCAAGGCCATCGTGCTGACCGGTGCGGGCAAGGCCTTCTCGGGCGGTGCGGACATCAAGGAATTCGGCACGCCCAAGGCCCTGCAGGAGCCGAACCTGCTCTCCGTCATCCTGGCGCTCGAGGCATCGACCAAGCCGATCGTCGCGGCCATCCATTCCGTGTGCATGGGCGGCGGCCTCGAACTCGCCCTGGGCTGCCACTACCGCGTCGTCGCGCCGGGCACCAACGTGGCGCTGCCCGAAGTGAAGCTGGGCCTGATCCCGGGCGCCGGCGGTACGCAGCGCCTGCCTCGCGTGCTGGGCGTCGAAGCTGCCCTGAACATGATCGTGAGCGGCCAGGCCGTGAAGAGCGAACTGCTTGCCTCGGCCCCGGGTCAGAAGTTGTTCGACAAGCTTGCGGCCTCGCCCGAGTCGGTGTTCGACGAAGCCGTGGAACTGGCCAAGTCTGTGGCCGCCAAGGGTGGTGAACTGCCCCTCGTGCGCAACCTGCCGTGCAAGCACCCGCAGGGCGATGCCTACTTCCAGTTCGCGAAGAACATGGTGGGCGGCATGTCGAAGAACTTCCCCGCACCCCTGAAGTGCGTGGAAGCGGTGCAGGCTGCCACGCAGCTCAAATTCGACGCCGGCATGGCCAAGGAGCGCGAGATCTTCATCGCGCTGATGATGACGCCCGAGTCATCGGCGCTGCGCCACCTGTTCATGGCCGAGCGCGCCGCCAGCAAGATCCCCGACGTGCCCGAAGACACGCCCCAGCGCCCGATCAAGACCGTGGGCGTGATCGGTGCCGGCACCATGGGTGGCGGCATCACCATGAACTTCCTGAACGCCGGCATCCCCGTCACCATGCTGGAGATGAAGCAGGAGGCCCTGGACCGCGGCGTCGCCACCATCAGGAAGAACTACGAAGCCCAGGTCAAGAAGGGCAAGCTCAAGCAGGACAAATACGAGCAGCGCATGGCGCTGCTGAGCACCACCCTGGACTACGCCGCCCTCAAGGACTGCGACCTCATCATCGAGGCCGTCTTCGAAGAGCTCGGCGTCAAGGAAAAGGTCTTCACCCAGCTCGACGAGATCGCCAAGAAGGGCGCCATCCTCGCCTCCAACACCTCCACCCTGGACGTGGACAAGATCGCGGCCTTCACCAAACGTCCGCAGGACGTGGTCGGCATGCACTTCTTCAGCCCCGCCAACGTCATGAAGCTGCTGGAAGTCGTGCGCGGCAAGCAAACCGCCAAGGACGTGCTGGCCACCGTCATGGCCGTGGCCAAGAAGATCAAGAAGACCGCCGTCGTCTCCGGCGTGTGCGACGGCTTCATCGGCAACCGCATGATCGAGCAATACAGCCGCCAGGCCGGCTTCCTGCTCGACGAAGGCGCCACCCCGCAGCAGGTGGACAAGGCGATCGAGAAGTTCGGCTTCGCCATGGGCCCGTTCCGCATGGGCGACCTGGCCGGCAACGACATCGGCTGGGCCATCCGCAAGCGCCGCGCCACCGAGCGGGCCGACATGAAGTACAGCAAGACCGCCGACAAGCTGTGCGAGCTGGGCCGCTTCGGCCAGAAGACCGGCGCGGGCTGGTACGACTACCAGGCCGGCAAGCGCGATGCGATCCCGAGCGAGCTGGTCAACAAGATGATCGAGGACCACCGCAAGGAACTGGGCATCACCCCGCGCAAGATCAGCGACGAGGAGATCGTGCAGCGGCTGGTCTACGCCCTGGTCAACGAAGGCGCGCACATCCTGGAGGACGGCATCGCCAGCAAGTCCGGCGACATCGACATGGTGTACCTCACGGGCTATGGCTTCCCGATGCACCGCGGCGGGCCGATGCACTACGCCAGCCAGGTGGGCCTGTACAACGTGGCCGAGACGATGAAGCGCTTTGCCAAGAACCCGCGCGACGACGCGGCCTTCTGGCAGCCGGCGCCGCTGATCCAGAAGCTGGTGGCGGAAGGCAAGTCCTTCGCCTGAACGCAGGTCGTAACGAATGTGACGAGTTTGGCGCCAGCGCCCGTCCCATGGGCGCTGGCGGCCGATAGCACTTTCTCGTTTTGGGGTTCAGCGCGACGCTTGCCGCACGCGCAGGCCGGCAGCGATCCACGAACCATCGTCTTCCACCGGCACCCCGTGCGCCGCCGCGCGCTGCGCGGTGGCCCGGGCGTCGGCGCTTGCGAGCACCAGCGCATCGACGCCGGCACCCTCGAAGGCCGAGGCCGCCACGAAGCGCACCGGCACCGGTGCCACATCCAGCCGCGGCACGCCGTCGGTGTCGCGGCCCAGCGGCGCACCGAGCAGGCGCGCCCAATGCACGGCCACGCTTTCGGGCGCGCGCACCCGCAGGTCGATGGCAGCCAGCCGCGGGCCGGCCGCTGCCGGCGCCGCAGCCACATCCTGGGGTTCGCGCAGCTCGACCGCGCAGGCGCCGGTGTCCACCGCCTCCAGGCGCAGGCCGGTGCTGCAGCCGAACTCGGCGCCGTCCAGCGCCGCCACGCCCAGGGTGGCGAGGTGGCGCCTTCGGTGGGCCAGGTCGCCCTGGCGCCACTGCAGGGCATCCACGCCGGCGGGGCGGCTCGTCTCGGGTCCCTGCCAAGCGGGCGCCACGGGTGCGCTGCGGACCTCCACGCGCAGCCCGCCGAGCGCATAGTGGCGCCGCGCAGGCCGTCCCGCCGCCGCGGGCGGCACGACCGGGATGGGCAGGAGGCCGAGCACCTGTTCCAACAGCGCCGCGGCGGGCTCCAGCGCCGAGAAGCCGAGGCGCAGCCCGTGCAGGGCCGGCGCAATGGAAGGATGTGCCGCGCCCACTGCCGATTCAGCCTGCGGCGCGCGCGTGCCGCCAGCCCAGTTCCGCCAGCTGGCGCGCCTGCTGGCCCGCCTCCAGCGCGTGCGGGTTGGACGCATTGCCGGCCAGCGCGCGGCCCAGGATCCCCTGCGCGATCGCCGCCGCGCGAAAGAGGTTGAACGCGCCGTAGAACTGCCAGGTGGCGGCGTCGATGGCCGGCAGGCCCCGCCGCGCGAGGTAGCGCTGCAGGTAGTCGGGCACGGTGGGCAGGCTCAGGGCACGCAGGCCCGCGTCGTCCAGGTCACCCAGGCCGCGAAAGGGGGGCGGCAGCTGCCAGGCCATGCAGTGGTAGGCGAAGTCGGCGAGCGGGTCGCCCAGCGTCGAGAGTTCCCAGTCGAGCACCGCGACGACGCGCGGCGCATCGGCCGCGAACACCAGGTTGTCGAGCCGGTAGTCGCCGTGCACCAGGCGCGTGGCGCCCTCGGGCGGCTGGCGGGCGGGCAGCCAGTCGATGAGCTGTTCCATCGCGTCGATGCGCTCGGTCTCGCTGGCGCGGTACTGGCGGCTCCAGCGGTCGATCTGGCGCGCCACGTAGCGGCCGCTGCGGCCGTAGTCGGCCAGGCCGGCGGCCTGCACGTCGACCTCGTGCAGCGCGGCGATCACGCGGTTCATGTCGTCGCAGACCGCGGCGCGTTCGGCGTTCGAAACGCCGGGCAACTTGGGGTCCCAGAGGATCCGGCCCTCGACGAAATCCATGACGTAGAAGGCGGAGCCGATGACCGCGTCGTCTTCGCACAGCGCGTGCATATGCGGCACCGGCACGCCGGTGCCCTCGAGCGCCCGCATCACGCGGAACTCGCGGTCCACCGCATGGGCCGAAGGCAGCAGTTCGCCCATCGGCTTGCGCCGCAGCACGTAGCGGCGCTCGCCCGTGGCGGCCAGGAAGGTGGGGTTGGACTGGCCCCCCTTGAACTGCGACAGCGTGAAGGCTCGGCGGGCGCTGCCGTCGACGTGGTCGATGAACCAGTCGCGCAGGGCGGTCTCGTCGAAGCGGTGGCCCTCGCGGACGGGGGTGGTGCCGGTGAAGGTGTCGGACATGGGGGCGCCCGGTCGGGCGTGTCTCGTCGGGGAATGCGCAGCCCGCGGTGTGCAGGCATGATCGCGGCTCGAGCCGGCGAGGCTAAACGCGCCGGACCCGGCCGGCCAATGAATGCGCGGCATGCGCCCGGATACAGCCCATGCATATCTCGAGGGTCGACCTCAACCTGCTCGTCGTTCTGGACACCATCTACACCGAGGGTGGCATCACCAAGGCGGCGGAGAAGCTGCACCTCACGCAGCCGGCGATCAGCCATGCCCTGGGGCGCCTGCGCGACCTCTTCAACGACCCGCTGTTCGAGCGCCAGGGCCACAAGATGGTGCCCACCGCGCTGACCAAGCGGATGATCGACCCGCTGCGCGGTTCGCTGCAGTCGCTGGGTGCGCTGCTCAACGACACGCAGAGCTTCGAGCCGGCCAGCACCAAGAAGCGTTTCGTCATCGGCCTGCGCGATTTCATGGAATCGACCGTGATGCCGCCACTGATGCGCACGCTCGCGCGCGAGGCGCCCGAAGTCGAGATCGCCAGCGTGCGCGCCAACCGCCGCAGCCTGGAGGGTGAGCTGGCCGCCGGCACGCTCGACCTGGCGGTCGACGTGCTGCTGCCTCTGTCGGATGCGGTGAAGTTCACGCGCATCAGCGTCGACGGCGTGGCCGTGGTGGCACGCAAGGACCACCCGGCGATCCGCGGCAGCATCGACCTCGACACCTACCTGGCGCAGCGGCACATCCTCGTCACCACCCGGCGCCAGGGGCCCGGCTTCGAGGACATCGAGCTGCGCCGGCTGGGCGTGCAGCGGCAGATCGCGCTGCGCTGCCAGTACTACTTCGCGGCCTGCCGCACCGTGTCGCAGACCGACCTCGTGCTCACCATGCCCGAGAGCTATGCGCACATGGCGAACCAGCAGTTCGGCAACCAGGTGCTGCCGATGCCGGCACCGGTGTCCTCCATGGATGCCTACATGTACTGGCATGCCAGCACCGACAACGACGCCGCCAACCGCTGGCTGCGCTCGGTGATGCTGAGCTGCTACGCGCGCTGAGCGCGGCGGCGCCGGCGTCTTCCTTCTCTCCTGCGTTTGCCCCTCCGCCCGCGTGTGCGGCACGCCCTTGCGCGCGCCGGTGCCGCACCGCGTCTACGGGTTTGTGCCAGTGACAGCCGGTGCCCACATCTTCACCATCTGCAATCTGTTATAACAAATCACGCAAAAGGCAGAGCATGCCGGCGTGCGCAGGAGACAAGAGCCATGCAGATGAAGCGACGTCAATTCCTCCACGGCACCGCGGCCGCCGCCGTGCTCGGCGCGGTCGGCACGCGCCCGGCCTTCGCCCAGGGCGGGCCCATCCGCATCGGCCTGATGCTGCCGATGAGCGGCATCGGCGCGGAGGCCGGCGCCGCCTGGCTGGCCGGCGCCAAGGTGGCCGTGGGTCAGTGGAACGAGAAGGGCGGCGTGCTCAAGCGCCAGGTCGAACTGGTGGTGCGCGACGACAAGTTCACCAGCGCCGGTGCCGTTGCGGCGGCACGCGAGCTGGCCGGGAGCGGCGTCAATCTGCTGATCGGCGGCTCGCAGTCGCCGATGGCACTGGCCACGGCACCGATCCTCCCGGAGCTGAAGGCGATGATGGTCGCGCCGTGCCCCACGGTGATGTCGCTCACGCACGAAGGCTTCCAGAAGAATTTCTTCCGCCTGTCGTGGAACGCCTACATCGCCTTCGCCGGCATCGGCAACATGCTGACCGCCCGCTTCAAGGAGGTGCAGACCTGGTCTTGCATCGTGCCCGACAGCGAGAACGGCCGCGACATGGCGCGCTTTTTTACCATCGGCGTGCAGCGCGCGGCGCAGAAGGCCGGCCGCCAGGTCAAGGTGCTCGACCCGGTTTTCGCGAGCCTCAACAAGGCGGACTACAAGGTCGAGATCAACAGCCTCATGAATGCGCCCTCGCAGGGCCTGTTCGTCGGCCTCACGGCGGCGCCGTGCATCAGCCTGCTGCAACAGGGCCGGGCCGTGGGCATGGACAAGAAGTTCAAGGTCATCGGCGATGCCGGCACCGAACTGATGATCGCCAAGGCGATGCAGAAGTCCACGCCGGCCAACCTGTGGAGCATCAGCTACTGGGTGCCCGGCACGGAGGCCGGGAAGAAGCACGCCATGAGCGCGGCGCTGTACGACGGCTACGTCAAGCTCACCAACGACAGGAACCCGCCCAGCATCGTGCATTCGAGCCACCGCTGCGCGCTGGCGCTGTTCAATGCGATCGAGAAGGCGAAGTCCACCGAGACCGATGCCGTGATCGCTGCGCTGGAAGGCCTGGACTTCGAGACCGCCACGGGCAAGTACCACATCCGCAAGGAAGACCACCAGGGCCTGGGCGAGGCCTACATCGCCAAGGTGGGCGCGCGCGACGCCGACCCCGGCTACGGGATCGTCGATGCCATTGCCTACAACGAGGCAGACGTGGCCGAGCCGCCCAGCCCGGGCAAGCCCATCGCGCTGTGAGCCAGCAGGAGGCCCCATGAACATCCAGAGACGTTCCCTCGTGCGCGCCGCCACCGCGGCGGCGGTCCTCGGCAGCACGGGCGCGCGGTTTGCACGCGCCCAGGGCGGGCCGGTGCGCATCGGCGCCATGCTCCCCATGAGCGGCATCGGCGCCGAGGCCGGTACGGCCTGGCTCAACGGCATCAAGGCCGCGCAACTGCAATGGAACGACAACGGCGGCCTGCTGGGCCGCCAGATCGAGATCGTGGTGCGCGACGACAAGTTCACCAGCGCCGGTGCCGTGGCGGCCGTGCGCGAGCTGGCGGGCGACGGCGTCAACGTGTCGATCGGTGCGGGGCAGTCGCCGATGGCGTTGGCCATTGCCCCGATCCTGCGCGAACTCAATGCCGTCGTCGTCGCGCCGGCGCCGACGGTGATGTCGGTCACGCACGAGAACTTCAGCCCCAATTTCTTCCGCGCCGCATCGAATGCGCTGATGCTCTACGGCGGCATCGGCAGCCTCATGGCCACGCGATTCGCCGACGTCAAGACCTGGGCCGTGATCGCGCCCGACAGCGAGAACGGCCGCGACGTGGTGCGCTTCTTCAACAAGGGCGTGACCGACGCGTCGGCCAAGGCCGGGCGGCAGGCGAAGTTCGTGGAGCCGGTGTATGCCTCGCTCAACAAGGCCGACTACAAGGTCGAGATCAACAGCCTCATGAACTCGGGCGCCGACGGGCTGTTCATCGGCATCACGGCCGCGCCCTGCGTGAGCCTGCTGCAGCAGGGCCGCGGCGTCGGCATGGACAGGAAGTTCAAGGTCATCGGCGAGGCGGGCACCGAACTCATGATCGCCAAGGCCATGGGCAAGTCCACGCCCAACAACCTCTGGGGCACCACCTTCTGGGCGCCGGAGCTCGAACCGTTCAAGAGCCAGTTCCCGGTCAGCAAGCAGCTGTCGACCTACATCCAGAAGGTCGCCGGAACGCCCTGGGTGCCTGGCATCGTGCAGGCCTCGCACCGTTCGGCGCTGGCGATCTTCAACGCGGTGAAGAAGGCCAACTCGACGGAGACCGCCGCCGTGATCCAGGCCCTGGAAGGCCTGCAGTTCGACACCGCCGCCGGCCCCTACCGCATCCGCAAGGAAGACCACCAGGGCATCGGCTCGTGCTACTTCGCCAAGATCGGCGCGCGCGACGCGGCACCCGGCTACGGCCTCGAAGAGGTGGTGCGGCTGGACGAGAACCTGATCGCCGAGCCCCCCGCGCCCGGCAAGAAGTACGAGATCGCATGACCAACGATCTTCTCTTCGCCTTCTTCAACGCCGCGGCCTTCGGCATGGCGATCTTCGTGGTCGCCGCCGGGCTCACGCTGATCTTCGGCCTGCTGCGCCTGCTCAACATGGCGCAGGGCGGCTTCTTCATGATCGGCGCCTACGTGGCCTACTCGGTCATGGGGCGCGACGTGCAGTCGCTGGGGATGTTCCTGCTCGCGGCCCTGGCCGGCGGCGTGGTCACGGCGCTGCTCGGCCTCGTCACCGACCGGTTGGTGCTGCGGCGGCTGCGCAACGTCGACCCGCACTACGTGCTCATCGCCACCTTCGCGCTGATGATGGTGTGCACGGGCGTCACCAAGCTCATCTGGGGCGTCGACTTCTTCTCGGTCAACCCGCCGCCGGGGCTGGACCAGCCGCTCAACCCCTTCGGCCTGTTCTTCTCGGCCTACCAGATCTTCGTCATCGCGGCGGGCGTGGTGGTGTACATCGTGCTGGAGGTCGCCATCCACCGCATGTGGTTCGGCAAGCTGATGCAGGCGCTGGCGGCCGATCCGTGGATGTCGGGCGTGCTCGGGCTGAACGTGTCCTTCGGCATTGCGCTGAGCGTGATGGCGAGCTTCCTGCTCGCCGGTCTGGCGGGCGGCCTGCTGTTGCCCAACCAGAGCCTGTCGACGGGCCTGGGCGATTCGTACCTCATGTACGCCTTCTTCGCGGTCATCATCGGCGGGCTGGGCAACATCCGTGGCGCTTTCATCGGCTCACTGGTGCTGGGGCTGGTGCAGAGCCTGAACACGGTGCTGCTGCCCTCGGTGCCGGGCCTGGCCATCTACGTGGTGCTGGCAGCCTTCCTGCTGTGGAAGCCCAACGGCCTGTTCCCGGCCGTGGGCATGCAGGCCGAGGGTGCGCATGAGGCGCACGGCGGCGGCGTGCTGCACCGGCCGCGTGTGCCGCGGCGTGTGTGGCAGGGCCTGGGTGTGCTGTTGGTCGCCGTGCTGGCCTCGCTGCCGCTGTGGGTGGGGGCCGGGCCGCTGTACGTCGTGGGCACGGTGCTCGTGCAGGTGATCTTCGCGCTGTCGTGGAACATCCTCTTCGGCTACACGGGGCTGGTGTCCTTCGGGCATGCGGGCTTCTTCGCCATCGGGGCCTACCTCACCGCGCTGGCGCTGCGCCATGTGGAGGGCGTGCCCTTCCTGGGCGTGCTGGCGGCGGCCGCGCTGTTCGGCGCCGTGGCAGCCTGGGGCATCGGCGCGCTCGCGCTGCGTCGCATGACCGGCGTGTTCCTGGCCGTGCTCACCGTGGCGCTGGCCGAGGCCCTGCGGCTCATCATCGGCTTCAGTTCCTTCCTCGGCCGCGAGGATGGCATCACGGACATTCCGCGTCCGAAGCTGGGCCTGGGTGTCGTGCAGATCGACCTCACGAACTCGAACGCGTACTACCTGTTCCTGCTCGCGGCCTGCGTGCTCATCACGGCGCTGCTGTGGTGGGTGCTGCACAGCCGCTTCGGCCGCACGCTGCAGACGATCCGGCAGGACCCGGAGCGCGCCGCCTTCATGGGCACCAACGTGGCGCGCTACCGCCTCGCGGCCTTCGTGATCTCCGGCTCGGTGGCGGCGGTCGCCGGTGCGCTGTACGCGCCCTGGTCGCGCATCGTCACGGTGGAAGAGGTGCACTGGCTCGCGTCGGCACAGCCGATGCTCAACACCCTGCTGGGCGGCGTGAGCTCGTTCTGGGGCCCTGTCGTGGGAGCGGGGCTGTTCGCGGCCATCACCTACGCCACGCGCACGCTGGTCGGACTGTCGGAACTCATCGTCGGCTGCGGGCTGCTGGCCATCATCCTGCTCGCGCCGAACGGGGCCGTGGGCCTGTGGCGCAGCCTGGAGGCGCGCCTGTGGGGGCCGCGCGCACCGCGCGAGCCGCACAGTCCGCCCCGGCCGGTGGCCACCGGTGATGTGCAGCCGGCCGGGGGCGTGCGATGAACGGCCCGCTGCTCCAGGTCGACGACGTGCGCAAGAACTACGGCCCGATCGAGGTACTGCACGGCGTGAGCCTGTCGGTCGACCGGGGCGAGGTGTTCGCCATCATCGGCCCCAACGGTGCCGGCAAGACCACCATGTTCCGCGTGATGACCGGCGAGGTCGGCAGCAACGGCGGCACCATCCGCTTCGGCGGCGAGGATGTCACCCGCCTGCCGGCGCACGAGCGGGTGCGCCGCGGCTTCGGCCGCACCTTCCAGGTGGCGCGCGTGTTCCACGATTTCACGGTGCTCGACAACGTCGTGGTCGCCATCGAGGCCCGCCGCCGCCATACCGGGGAAGCGCTGGGCCCATGGCGGCGCTGCGCACCGTCGGACGAGGTGCAGGCCGAGGCGATGGCGCTGCTGACCGACCTCAAGCTGGACGGCCAGGCCGACCAGGGCGCACGCTTCCTCTCGCACGGCGACAAGAAGCGGCTCGAATTCGCCATTGCGCTGGCCGGCCGGCCCACCGTCCTGATGCTCGACGAGCCCACGGCCGGCATGTCGCCGAGCGACCGTGCCGACATCGCGCGCCTCGTCTCGCGCATCCAGCAGGAGCGCGGCATCACCGTGGTGATGACGGAGCACGACATGGACGTGGTCTTTGGCCTGGCGCACCGCATCATGGTCATGAACTACGGCGAGGTAGTCGCCACCGGCACCGTCGACGAGGTGCGGGCCAACCCCAAGGTGCGCGAGGTCTACCTCGGCAAGGAGATGGTCGGTGCTTGACGTCCGCGACCTCGACGCCTTCTACGGCGACAGCCACATCCTGTTCAACCTGCGCCTGGCCGTTGGCGCGGGGCAGCGCGTGGCGCTGCTGGGCCGCAATGGCGCCGGCAAGTCGACGCTGCTCAAGAGCGTGATGAACGCCGGCCCGCGCGTGCGCGGCACCGTGCGCTTCGACAACCAGGACATCGGCGCGCTGCCCACGCATCGCCGCACGCGGTTGGGCCTGTCGCTGGTGCCGGAGGACCGGCGCATCTTCACGCACCTGACGGTGGCCGAGAACATCGCCATGGCGCGCTACGGCGCGAGCACGCAGCGGCCGGCCGTGCCGGTGCCCGAGATCATGCAGCGCTTTCCCATGCTGGCGCCGCTGCAGCAGCGCTACGGCGGCCAGCTCAGCGGCGGCCAGCAGCAGCTGCTGGCCGTGGCGCGCGCGATGGCCGCCAGCCCGAGCCTGCTGCTGCTCGACGAGCCGACCGAAGGCCTGGCGCCCATCATCGTCGAGGAGATGGCGCACGACGTGGTGCGCAGCTGCACCGAGCGCAACGTGGCGCTGTTGCTGTGCGAGCAGAACATCTGGTTCGCGCGCCGCTGCACCCAGTACGTGTACGTCATCGACACCGGCCGCATCGTCTTCGAGGGCGACTGGGCCATCTTCGACGCCAACCCCCAAGTCCAGCAGCGCTACCTCGCGCTCTGACCACTTTCCCTGCTTCCCATGGACCTTCAATACACCCCCGAACAGACCCAGCTGCGCGAGAGCGTCGAGCGCTTCGTGCGCGAGGCCTACGACTTCGCCCACCGCCGCAAGCTGGCCGCCAGCCCGCTCGGCCATGACGAGGGCTGCTGGCGCCAGTACGCCGACTTCGGCTGGCTGGCCATTCCCTTCAGCGAGGAGGAGGGGGGCATTGGCGGCGACGCGACCGACACCGGCATCGTGATGGAAGGTGTCGGTCGCGGCCTGCTGCTGGAGCCCTACCTGGCCAGCGTGGTGCTGGGCGGCGGCATGCTCAGTGCGCTGGGCAGCGCGGCGCAGAAGGCCGAGTGGCTGCAGCCCATGATGGGTGGCGAACGCAAGCTGGCGCTGGCCTATGCCGAGCCGGGTTCGCGCTACGAGATCACGTACTGCGAGACAACGGCACGGCGAGACGGCGGCGGCTATGTGATCGACGGCACCAAGACGCTGGTGTACGGCGGCCCGACGGCCGACCAGTTCATCGTCGTCGCACGCACCGCGGGCGGCGCGGGCGAGCGCGACGGGCTGAGCGCGTTCGTGGTCGATGCCGGCACCGCGGGCGTGGCGCTCACGCCCTATGCGACGCATGACGGCCAGCGCGCGGCGGACCTCGTCCTCACCCAGGTCCGCGTCGACGCGGCGCGCCGCCTGGGCGAGGAGGGCGCCGCGGGCGAAGCGCTGGAACGCGTGATCGACCAGGGCATCGCGGCCCTCGCGGCCGAGGCCGTGGGCGCGATGGCGGTGCTGGTCGACAGCACGCTCGAGTACCTCAAGACCCGCCAGCAGTTCGGCCGCCCCATCGGCACCAACCAGGCGCTGCAGCACCGCATGGTCGACATGTACATCGCGCTGGACGAAGCCCGCTCCATGGCGCTGTACGGCGCGCTGATGCTGCGCGAGGGCGACGCCGAAGCGCGGCGCAAGGCGCTGTCGGCCACCAAGATCGAGATCGACCGCACCGCCAAACGCGTGGGCCAGGAGGCGGTGCAGATGCACGGTGCCATGGGCGTGACCGAAGAACTGGCCGTGGGCCACTACTTCAAACGCCTGTCGATGATCGCCACCACCTTCGGCGACAGCGACTGGCACGTCGAGCGCTACATGGCGAGCTGAGCCGCACGATGGACCTGACGCTTTCCCCCGCCGAGCAGGCCTTCGAGGCCGAGGTGCGCGCCTTCATCGGCGAGCACCTGCCGGCCGACATCCGCGAGAAGGTGCGGCTGGACCGCTTCCTGGACCGTGACGACTTCATGCGCTGGCAGCAGATCCTCGGGCGCCAGGGCTGGTTCACCGGCGCCTGGCCGCGCACGCACGGCGGCCAGGCCTGGTCGGCCATGCAGACGATCATCTTCAACCGCGTGGCCGGCGAGATGCACTGCCCCGAGCTGCAGGTCTTCGGCCCGGCGATGGTCGGCCCGGTGATTTACACCTTCGGCACCGAGGCGCAGAAGGCGAAGCACCTGCCGGCAATCCGCGATTCGTCCGTGTGGTGGTGCCAGGGCTATTCGGAGCCCGGCGCGGGGTCGGACCTGGCCTCGCTCAAGACGCAGGCGGACGACCATGGCGACCACTTCGTCGTCAATGGCCAGAAGATCTGGACCTCGTACGCGCACTTCGCCGACTGGATGTTCTGCCTCGTGCGCACCGGCCGCGAGGGCCGCAAGCAGGAGGGCATTTCCTTCCTGCTGATCGACATGAAGACGCCGGGCGTGACGGTGCAACCGATCCGCATGCTCGACGGCCGGCACTACCTGAACGCGGTGTTCTTCGACGATGTGAAGGTGCCGCGCGACAACCTCATCGGCGAGGCCGGCCGCGGCTGGACCTACGCCAAGTTCCTGCTCGAGCACGAGCGCGTCGAGAACGCCAACCTGCGCTTCATCACGCAGGAGCTGCAGAAACTGCGGCGCGTGGCCGGCGAGGTGCGCAGCGGCGGCCGGCGGCTGATCGACGACCCCGCCTTCGCGGCCGAGCTCGCGGGCGTGGAGGTGCAGTTCAAGGCGCTGGAGATCGGGCTGCTGCGCATGCTGTCGGACATGCACGCCGGCGCGCCGGCGGGGCCGGGCAAGTCCTCCTTCATCAAGATCCGCGGCACCGAGATTGCGCAGCGCATCACCGAGCTGCTGGTGCAGGCCGCCGGCCCCGACGGGCAGCGCTACCAGCCCGGCCCGCTGCTGGGCGCGAACGACGATCCGCTGGTCGGGCCCGAACACGCGCTCGGCCCCGTGCCGAGCTACCAGTTCTGCCGCGCCATGACCATCTATGGCGGCAGCACCGAGGTGCAGAAGAACATCATGGCCAAGCATGCGCTTGGGCTTTGATGAAGAGACATCGATCGTCCTGACCGTTCGGGCTGAGCCTGTCGAAGTCCTGCGCGGCGCTTCGACAGGCTCAGCGTGAACGGATGGGAGCATTGCCCTGGATGCCACTCATGAGCCACGTCAACATCGACTACCCTTTTGGCGAGCAGCCGCTGCACGAGTACCTGCGCGAACACGCGCGCCGCCAGCCCGACAAGGCCGCGCTGGTCTGGTATGGCCGCGAGATCAGCTACGCCGAGCTCGACCGCCTGAGCGACGCCTTCGCGCAGACCCTGCACCGCATCGGCGTGGGCCAGGGCGACCGCGTGGCGCTCTTCCTGCAGAACTGCCCGCAGTACCTGATCGCGCACTTCGGCATCCAGAAGCTGGGCGCGATCGTGAGCCCGTGCAGCCCGATGTTCAAGGCGCACGAGTTCGCCTACCAGGTCGGCGACCTGGGTGCCAAGGCCATCGTCGCGGCCGATCACCTGGTGCCGATCGTGCTGTCGGTGCGCGACAAGGTGGACGTCTCGCACGTCTACAGCGTGCGCTACAGCGACTTCCTGCCGCAGGATCCGCCCATCCGTGTGCCCGACGAGGTGGCGGCACGCCGCCCGGTGCCCGAAGGCACGGTCGACTTCGCCGAGGCCGTGGCCGACCCGGCGCCGAAGCCGCCGCGGCCCGAGCTGTCGATGGACGACGTCGCACTCATGACCTACACCTCGGGCACCACCGGCATGCCCAAGGGCGCGATGCTCAGCTACCGCAACGCGCTGTACAAGACGGCGGTCGGGGCGCAGATGTTCCGCATCCGCAATGAGGACACCCTGCTCGCCGTGGCGCCGGTCTATCACATCGCCGGCATGATCTGCGGCGTCACGCTGCTGGCCTTCACGGGCGCGACCATCGTGCTGCTCAACCGCCTCGATGCGCTGGCGGCGCTGCAGTCCATCGAGCGCTTCCGCGTCACCTGGTGGTACGCGATGGCGCCGATGCTGGTGGCGGCCATGAACGAGCCCGGGGCGGACCGGTTCGACCTGTCGAGCCTGCACACCACCATGGGCACCAGCTTCGGGATCAAGCTCACCGAGGAGCTCGCGAAGAAATGGAGCGCCTTCGCCAACGGCTGCCTGGTGTACGAGGCGGGCTACGGCCTGTCGGAGACGCACACCAACGACGTGCTGATGCCGCGCGACGCGGTGCGCTGGGGCACCAACGGCGTGCCCGGGCCGGGCGTGGAGCTCAAGATCGTCGGCGAGGACGGCGAATCGCTGCCGGTGGGCCAGACGGGCCAGATCGTGGTGCGCAGCGCCGGCGTGTTCCACGGCTACTGGAACCGGCCCGACGCGACCGCCGAGGTACTCAAGGACGGCTGGGTCCACACCGGCGACATCGGGAAGATGGACGAGGACGGCTACCTCACCTTCATCGGCCGGGTGAAGGAGATGATCAAGGTCTCGGGCTTCAGCGTGTTCCCGGAAGAGGTGGAGTCCATCCTCATCCTGCATCCGTCGGTCAGGCAGGTGGCCGTGATCGGCGTGCCCGACGCCGACAAGGGCGAAGTGGTGAAGGCCTTCGTGGTGCCCAACGCCGACGCGGCCAACGCGCCGGCCTTCGACCGCGACGGGCTCATCGCCTGGGCGAAGGAGAACATGTCGCACTACAAGGTGCCGCGGCAGCTCGAACTGCTGGACGCGTTGCCCGCCACCGGCACCGGCAAGGTGCTGCGGCGGCTGCTGCGCGGCTGAATCGCCGACTCGAACGATTTCGGGCTGCACCGCCCGTCCGACGGGCGCGCGACGCTATCGAAAAGTGAGCAATCGATGCTTCAGCGCAGGAAGGCGTCGTAGCCGGTCTTGAGGATCAGCGCGCCGACCACGAGCATGAACACCCCGCGCACGAAGCCGGCGCCGTGCCTGAGCGCCACCCGCGCGCCGATCAGGCTGCCCGCGATGTTGGCCACGGCCATCATCAGCCCGTAGTGCCACCAGACGTGCCCCTTGAGCCCGAACAGCAGCAGCGCGCCGAGGTTGGTCATCACGTTGAGCACCTTGGCCGAGGCCGAGGCGTGCAGGAAGTCGTAGCCCAGCCAGCGCACGAACAGGAAGATGAAGAAGCTGCCGGTGCCCGGGCCGAAGAAGCCGTCGTAGACGCCGATCAGCACGCCCACCGCGCCGGTGGCGGCCATTTCGGCGCGCCCGGTGAAGCGTGGCGCGTGGTGCTGCCCCAGTTGCTTCTTGGCCATCGTGTAGAGCAGCAGGCCCAGCAGGATGAAGGGCAGCAGCTTGCGCAGGAACTCGGCCGAGACCAGTGTGACGCCCCAGGCACCGGCCAGCGAGCCGCCGAAGGCCAGGGCCGCGGCCGGCAGGAGTGCGCGCCAGCGCAGGTCGACTCGGCGCGCGAACTGCACGCCTGCCGCCGCCGTGCCCCAGACCGAGGCGCTCTTGTTGGTGCCCAGCAGGGTGGCCGCGGGCGCACCCGGAAAGGCGGAGAACAGGGCGGGAACGAGCACCAGCCCGCCGCCGCCCACGATCGAATCCACGAAGCCCGCGAAGAGCGAGGCCAACCCCACGATCACCCAGTCCATGGCCGGGATTCTCGCACCACAAATGCTACTGTTTTGATAGCTGCTTGCGCCCGAAGGACGGGCGCTGGAGGCCGATTTGGCTTGGAACTTCCAGGCGCGTGTGCGCCAGGCGCAGGCAAGAAAAAAGCGCCGACCAGCGGCGCTTTGAAATCGACTGGCACCTCGTGTGGCGGGCGCCTTGTTCTGTCTGTTCTGGTTCTTCGAAGGGGTTTGTCTCCTCGGTCCCTCGCGTGCCACGGGCGGGCCCGTTGCGAGTGCGCTGACTGTAGGGGCCGCACCGGAGCAGTGCATTGGTACTAACCCCCTGCGGGGCGCACCCATTTGCAGCAGGATGTTCCAAAAGTGACAGAAAGTTAATTGGTGGCACGTCTCGTGCTCGCTCCGGCGCCTTCAGCATCTCCACCGCAAAGGACGCCGGATGGCCCTCGTTCCCCAGACCACCATCAACGGTGCCGACACCGCCTGGCTCATGACCTCGACCGCGCTGGTCCTGCTCATGACGCTGCCGGGCGTGGCGCTGTTCTATGCCGGCATGGTGCGCAAGAAGAGCGTGCTCAACACCATGGCCAACGTCGTCGGCGTGGCGGCCGTGGTGTCGATCGTGTGGTTCGCGCTGGCCTATTCGCTGGCCTTCGGGACCGGGTCGCGCTGGATCGGCAACCTCGACCGCGCCTGGTTCGCGGGCCTGGACTACGTCAAGGACGCGGGCACGCTCGCGGTGAGCCACGTGGCGCCCAACGTGCCCGAATCGGTGTATGCGATGTTCCAGCTCAGCTTCGCCATCATCACGGCCGCGCTGGTGGTGGGCGCCTTCGTCGAGCGCATGCGCTTCTCGGCGGTGCTGTGGTTCGCCGCGCTGTGGAGCGTGCTGGTCTACGCCCCCGTCGCGCACTGGGTGTGGGAACCGGGCGGCTGGCTGGCCGAACTCGGTGCGCTGGACTTCGCGGGCGGCTCGGTGGTGCACGTCAATGCCGGCGTGGCGGGCCTGGTGTGCGCCTATGCGCTGGGCCGGCGAACCGGATACGGGCGCGAGCCCTTCGAGCCCTACAGCCTCGCCTTCACGATGGTGGGCGCGGGGCTGCTGTGGGTGGGCTGGTTCGGCTTCAACGCCGGCTCGGCCGTGGCGGCCGACGGGCGCGCCGGGCTCGCGTTGGCCGTGACGCACATCGCGGCCGCCGCCGGTGCGCTGGGCTGGATGGTGGCCGAATGGACCGTGCGCCGCCGCCCCTCGCTGCTGGGCCTGTGCTCGGGCCTGGTCGGCGGGCTGGTGGCCATCACGCCGGCGGCCGGCTTCGTGCGGCCCGGCTCGGCGGCGCTGATCGGCCTCATCGCCGGGCTGGCCTGCTACTGGGGCGCCACCGCGCTGAAGCGGCTGCTGCAGGCCGACGATTCGCTCGACGTTTTCGGCGTGCACGGCATCGGCGGCATCGTCGGTTCGCTGCTCACGGGCGTGTTCGCCGACAAGCGCATCTCGGGGGTGAATGGTGACGTGCTCACGCAAGCCACCGCCGTCGGCGCCGTGGCGCTGTACAGCGCGATCGGCACGGCGGTGGTGCTCGTCATCGTGCGCGTGCTGGTCGGCCTGCGGGTCGATGACGAGGCCGAGCGACTGGGCCTCGATCTTGCTGAGCATCGGGAGCGCCTGGGCCACTGAAAAGGCCGCTGCGGGCGTGCAATACAACAAAAGGAGTCAGTCGCATGACCGAGAGCGAACGCGTTGCCATCGCCGCTCGCCTGCATGTCGCCCTGCGACGCAAGACCGGCCGCGTGACCGACACCGAATGGATGGCCGTCAACGTCGAGTACGCCACCGAAATGGTGCGCTTTGCGCGCGCCCACGCGGCCGAGACCAAGGATGCCGAGCTGGCCGAGATCGCGACACGGCTGGAAGAAGTGATGGCGCCGGTCGCGGCCGAGCAGCGCGTGCGCGCTGCCACGCAGCAGAGCGTGGCGGCGGGCACCGCCACCGCGCCGCAGCGCACGCTGGCGCGCTACATCGGCGGGCTGCGCTAGGCGCCGCCGCTGCGCGCCGCCTCAGGCGCGCGCGTCCGCCCGCACCCAGCCCGCGGCCTTCTCGGCCATCATGAGCGTGGGGCTGTTGGTGTTGCCGCTGGTGATGGTGGGCATGGCACTCGCGTCCACCACGCGCAGGCCCTGCACGCCGCGCACGCGCAGGCGCGAATCGAGCACGGCCATCGGGTCGTCGGCGGCGCCCATCTTCACGGTGCCCACGGGATGGAAGATGGTGGTGGCGATGTCGCCGGCCAGGCGCGCCAGGTCCTCGTCGCTCTCGTACTGCGGGCCGGGCTTCCATTCCTGCGGCTGGTATTTCGCCAGCGCCGGCTGGGCGGCGATGCGGCGCGTCACGCGCAGCGAGTCGGCCGCCACCTGGCGGTCCTCGTCGGTCGAGAGGTAGTTGGGCGCGATGGCCGGCGCGTCCTCGTGCCGCGCGCTCTTGATGCGCACCGTGCCGCGGCTCGTCGGGTTGAGGTTGCACACGCTGGCGGTGAAGGCCGGAAAGCTGTGCAGCGGGTCGCCGAAGGCGTCGAGCGACAGCGGCTGCACGTGGTACTCGATGTTGGGCCACGCCCGTTCGGGCGAGCTGCGCGTGAAGGCGCCCAGCTGCGAAGGCGCCATGCTCATCGGTCCGCTGCGCTTGAGCACGTACTCCAGCCCGATCCTGGCCTTGCCCATCAGCGACGAGGCCAGCACGTTCAAGGTCGGCGCGCCGTTGATCTTGTACACGGCGCGGATCTGCAGGTGGTCCTGCAGGTTGGCGCCCACGCCGGGCAGGTCGGCCAGCACCGGGATGCCGTGCTGGTGCAGCAGGTCGGCCGGCCCGATGCCCGACAACTGCAGCAGTTGCGGCGAGCCGATCGCACCGGCGCACAGGATCACCTCGCGCGTGGCGTGCGCCGCCACCAGCTCGCTGCCGTTCCACACCATCGCGCCGGTGCAGCGCTGCGCGCCGTCGGCATTCTTCTCGATCGTCAGGCGCGTGACCTGTGCCCCGGTCCACAGCTCGAAATTGGGCCGGCCGTAGCAGGTGGGCCGCAGGAAGGCCTTGGCCGTGTTCCAGCGCCAGCCGGCCTTCTGGTTGACCTGGAAGTAGCCCACGCCCTCGTTGCTGCCGCGGTTGAAGTCGGTGGTGTGCGGCACGCCGGCCTCCTGCGCGGCCTGGGCGAAGGCGTCGAGGATGTCCCAGCGCAGGCGCTGCTTTTCCACGCGCCATTCGCCCCCGTGGCCATGGAAGTGCGCGAAGTCGGGGTCGCGTCGCGCGGCTTCGGCCGCATCGCCGAGGTAGTGGTCCTCATGCTTCATGAAGGCCGGCAGCACCTCGCCCCAGCGCCAGGTGTCGTCGCCCGTCAGTTGCGCCCACTGGTCGTAGTCGCGCGACTGCCCGCGCATGTAGATCATGCCGTTGATGCTGGAGCAGCCGCCCAGCGTCTTGCCGCGCGGATAGCGCAGCACGCGGCCGTTCAGGCCCGCATCGGGCTCTGTCTGGTAGAGCCAGTCGGTGCGCGGGTTGCCGATGCAATAGAGGTACCCCACCGGGATGTGGATCCAGTGGTAGTCGTCCTTGCGGCCGGCCTCGATGAGCAGCACGCGCAGGTTCTTGTCCGCGCTCAGCCGGTTGGCCATCAGTGCGCCGGCGGTTCCGGCGCCGATGACGATGTAGTCGAAGGTGGTGTCGCTGCTCAACGCGTTGTCTCCAGGTGCCGGCCGTGGTGGTCGGCTGTGGCGGGCCTCTGCGGGCCTGAAACCAGGGCTCCCGCGGAACCGGCTCTGCCGGGCCGCTGGGAGCGCCCCCTTGCAGGGGGGTGCCGGAGCGGACGAAGTCCGCGCAGGCTGGGGGTGGGCGTTATTTTGCCGTGGGCATCACGAACTCGGCGCCCTTGCCGATGCTCTCGGGCCAGCGCTGCATGATCGACTTCTGCTTGGTGTAGAAGCGCACGCCTTCCTCGCCGTAGGCATGCATGTCGCCGAAGAGCGAACGCTTCCAGCCGCCGAAGCCGTGCCAGGCCATGGGCACCGGGATCGGCACGTTGATGCCCACCATGCCCACCTGGATGCGGCGGCCGAACTCGCGCGCCACGTTGCCGTCGCGCGTGAAGCAGCTCACGCCGTTGCCGAACTCGTGGGCGTTGATCAGGTCGACGGCCTCCTTCAGGTCGGGCACCCGCACGCAGCTGAGCACCGGGCCGAAGATTTCTTCCTTGTAGATGCGCATGTCGGGCGTGACGTGGTCGAACAGCGTGCCGCCCATCCAGAAGCCGTTGTCGCAGCCGCTGCCGGCTTTCGCGCCGTCGAACACGCGACCATCGGCCAGCAGCGTGGCGCCTTCCTTCACGCCGAGGTCGATGTAGCCGGTGATGCGTTCGTGCGCGGCCTTGGTGACGATGGGGCCCATCTCGGCCTCGAGGTTCTCGCCGTCGAGCACCTTGAGCGTCTTGGTGCGTTCGAGCAGCTTGGGCAGCAGCCGGTCGGCCACGTCGCCCACCAGCACGGCCACGCTGATCGCCATGCAGCGCTCGCCGGCCGAGCCGTAGCCAGCGCCGATCAGGGCATCCACCGCCTGGTCGATGTCCGCGTCGGGCATCACCACCATGTGGTTCTTCGCGCCGCCCAGGGCCTGCACGCGCTTGCCGTGGCGCGCGCCGGTCTCGTAGATGTAGTTGGCGATCGGCGTGGAGCCGACGAAGCTGATGGCCTTGATGTCCGGGTGCTCCAGCAGTGCGTCCACGGCCACCTTGTCGCCCTGCACGACGTTGAACACGCCGTCGGGCAGGCCGGCCTCCTTGAGCAGCTCGGCCATGCGCAGCGACGCGCTGGGGTCGGTCGGGCTGGGCTTGAGCACGAAGGTGTTGCCCGCCGCGATGGCGACCGGGAACATCCACATCGGCACCATCACCGGGAAGTTGAAGGGCGTGATGCCGGCCACGACGCCCAGCGGCTGGCGCAGCGTCCAGTTGTCGATGCCGGTGGAGACCTGCTCGGTGAAGTCGCCCTTGAGCAGCTGCGGGATGCCGCAGGCGAACTCGACGATGTCGATGCCGCGCGTGACCTCGCCCTGCGCGTCGGTGAACACCTTGCCGTGCTCGGCGGTGATCAGGTGGGCCAGCTCGTCGCGGTGCTGGTTCAGCAGTTCGAGGAACTTGAACATCACGCGCGCACGCCGGATCGGCGGCGTGTCGGCCCAGGCCGGGAACGCGGCGGCCGCGGCCTTCACGGCGGCATCCACCTCGGCGGCCGAGGCCAGGCCCACCGCGCCGGTCACGGCACCGGTGGCGGGGTTGGTCACGTCCTGCGTGCGGCCCGAGGCGTTGGGCACCACGCGGCCGGCGATGTAATGGTCGATGGGGGTCTTGGTGATCTGCATGGCGAAGGCCTTCCTGCGAGGGTGAGGGGAGGGCCGCGGAGGGCGGCAACGGCCGAAGTTTAGGAAGCGCCCTCTACCTCGCCAAGCCAGCAGGGTTGAATTGATTGTTCATCTTCATGAACAATCCGCGCATGGATCGACAAAAGATCGAATCGCTCTGGCCTCATCTGCACTGGCTCACCGTGCTCGCGCAGGCGGGCAGCTTCACCGCAGCGGCGCAGCGCCTGGGCGTGAGCAAGGCGGGCATGAGCCAGCGCATCGCCGAGCTGGAGCGCGAAGCCGGGGTGCCGCTGGTGCAGCGCACCACCCGCAGCGTGCGGCTCACCGAGGCTGGCCAGCGGCTGGTCGACGAGACCCGAGCGCCCTTCGAGGCCATCGCCCACAGCTTCGCGCGCGTGCGCGACCTCGCCGATCTGCCCCGCGGCCAGCTGCGCGTGACGGCGCCGGTCGCGCTGGCGCGCCAGCAGATCGTCCCGCGGCTGCCCGACTTCCTGCGTGCGCACCCCGAGGTGCATGTGGAGCTGGACCTCTCCGACCGCCTCGTGTCGCTGGCCATGGAAGGCTTCGACCTTGCGATCCGCCACACCGCCGCGCCGCCCGACACGCACGTCGCCTGGACGCTGTGCCGCACGCGCACCGTGCTGGTGGCCAGCCGTGCCTACCTGCGCCGTCGCGGCGTGCCGGCCGATCCGCAGGCGCTGAAGGCGCACGACTGCCTGTACTACCCCCGCGCCCAGGACACGCCGGCCTGGCATTTCCGCGCGCCGGATGCGCGCGGCACGGCGCCGCGCATCACCGTGCCGGTGCGTGGGCCCTTCGCCGCCAACAACAGCGAGGCGCTGCGCGACGCGGCGCTCGGCGGCCTGGGCATTGCGCTGCTGCCCGACTTCAGCGCCCAGGCGGCGCTCCAGGCCGGCAAGCTGGTCGAGGTGTTGCCGCGCTGGGCCTCGGTCGGCGCCTTCGGCGAACAGCTGTTCGCGATCCGTCCCTACGCGGCCCACGTGCCGCGCGCGGTGTCCGTGTTCGTCGCCTGGCTGCGCGAGGCGCTGGGTGCGGGCTTCCCGCTCGGCGAGTCGCATGCGCGCATCGCTGTCGGAGAGCGGCGCGAACCATCGGGACAGTCGTAACCACCGGTTAGGATGCCCGGTCGATCAGCACCGGGTCCGCCATCGCCTCCATGCCGTCCGCCGCGCCGCCTCCCGCGTTCACGGAACGCCGTGACGACGCGTCGCCGCGCGTCGAACGGGCGCAAGCCGAGGAGCACGGCCCGTGGACACCGCGTGGCCGCTGGACGGCGCTGGCCTTCTCGTCCCCGCGCCAGTGGGCTGCCCTCGAGAAATCGCTCGACGAAGCCGTGGGCCCGCAGGCCGGCGGCTCCACCGCGTGGGACCTGAGGGGCATCGAGGCGCTCGACCACATCGGCGCCCAGCTGCTGTGGAACCACTGGGGCCGGGCGTGGCCGGCGCAGATCGAGATGACGCCGACGCAGAAGGCCGTGCTCGACCAGGTGGCCCGCTACAGCACCGCCCCACCGAAGGCGCCGCAGTTCACCTTCTGGGACGAGATCCGGCGCCACTTCGCCAAGGGGCCGGCCCTGCTGCGCCTGGCGCGCGACGCGATGGTGCTGGTCGGCCAGCTGGTGCTCGACCTGTTCAAGCTGCTGCGTGCACCGCACCGCGGGCCGTGGCGCGACCTGTCGGGCCACCTCTACCAGATGGGCACCACGGCACTGCCCATCACGGCGCTGGTGGGCATGCTCATCGGCGTGGTGCTGGCCTACCTCACCTCCAACCAGCTGCGCAATTACGGTGCCGAGGCCTTCATCGTCAACATCCTGGGGCTGTCGCTGATCCGCGAGCTCGGGCCCGTCTTGGCCGCGGTGCTGGTGGCCGGCCGCTCGGGCTCGGCCATCACGGCGCAGATCGGTGTGATGCGCGTGACCGAAGAGCTCGATGCCATGCGTGTGATGGGCATCCCGCACGGCTTCCGCCTCGTCATGCCACGCGTGCTGGCCCTGGCCATCGCCATGCCGCTCATCAGCATCTGGACCTCGATTGCCGCGCTGCTGGGTGGCATGCTCGCGGCCGACTCGACGCTCAACATCTCGCCCGTGTTCTTCATCCAGCAGTTGCCGCGCGCCGTGCCTTTCAGCAACATCGTGCTGGCGGTCGCCAAGTCGGCGGTGTTCGGCGTGCTCATCGCGCTCATTGCCTGCCACTACGGCATGCGCGTCAAGCCCAACACCGAGAGCCTGGGCCGCGGCACCACGGCCTCGGTCGTGACCTCGATCACCATGGTGATCCTGGTCGATGCCCTGTTCGCCGTGCTGTTCCGCGGCATCGGTTTCCGGGCCGGCACATGAGCCCCCGTCAGGCCGCTCCGAAGGGGGCTCGCACCGCAGCGCGTCGCGCGGAGGTACGCCCATGAGCACCTCGACCTGGCAACACCTGGACCATGGCGATGCGCCGGTGGTCGACATCCACGGGCTGTGGACCGTGTTCGCCAACGACAAGGGCGAGCAGGTGGTGCACCGCGACCTGGAGCTCACCATCGAGCGCGGCGAAATCCTCTCGCTGGTCGGTGGCTCGGGCACCGGCAAGACGGTGCTGCTGCGGCAGATCCTCGGTCTCGAGCACCCCACGCGCGGCGAGGTGCGGGTGCTCGGCACGCCACCCAATGCACTGAGCGCCAAGGGCGCGGCGGTGGTGGGCATGCTGTTCCAGCACGGCGCGCTGTTCTCGGCCTTCAACGTCCTCGACAACATCGCCTTTCCGCTGCGCGAGCTCAAGCTGCTGCCGGAAGACCTGGTGATCGACGCGGCGCTGGTCAAGCTGCAGATGGTGGGCCTGGCACCCGAGCACGCCTACAAGATGCCGGCCGACCTGTCGGGCGGCATGATCAAGCGCGTGGCCCTGGCGCGCGCGCTCATCATGGACCCGCCGCTGCTGCTGCTCGACGAGCCCACCGCGGGCCTGGACCCGGCCGCGTCGGACAGCTTCTGCGACCTGCTGCGCGGCCTTCACCGCGAGCTGGGGCTGACAGTGGTGATGGTGACGCACGACCTCGACACCCTGCTCGACCTGTCGACCCGCATCGCCGTGCTGGCCGACCAGAAGGTGATCGTCGCCGGCACCGCCGAAGAAGTGACGCGCTTCGACCACCCCTTCATCCACGACTACTTCCTCGGCGGCCGCGGCCAGCGCGCGATGCTCGCCCTGAAAGACATGAAGGCCCCCACGCTCCCCGCTTCGCGAGGTTCGCTGCCCCCCGAGGGGGCGCCCGCCGCCTTCGGGCGGCCCGGCGGCGGCATCGCCTCCCCTGACTAGGACGATTGATCATGGAGAACAAAGCCCACGCCCTCGCCGCCGGTGCCTTCGTGCTCGGCCTGGTGGCCGTGCTGGTTGCGCTGATCCTCTGGTTCACGCGCGACACGACGGTGCGCAACACCTACGAACTGTCCACCCGCGACGCGGTGAGCGGCCTGCAGCCCCAGGCCGCGGTGCGCTACCGCGGCATCATGGTCGGCAAGGTGACGGGGATCGATTTCGATCCCAAGCAGCGCGGCAACGTGCGGGTGCGCATCAGCGTCGACGAGCGCGTGCCGCTCACCACCTCCAGCTACGCCACGCTGGCCTACCAGGGCGTCACGGGCCTGGCCTTCATCGCCCTGGACGACAAGGGCAAGGGCGACGAGAAGCCGCTCGTGCCCAACAACGACGACCCGCCGCGCCTGCCGCTGCGTCCGTCGGCCCTGGCATCGCTGCAGGACCATGGCGAGACCATCCTCTCGCAGGTCGAGGAGATCACCCGCCGCGCCAACACCCTGCTCAACGACCAGAACCAGCAGCGCATCGCCGACGCGCTGGAGAACATCGCCCAGGTCGCCGCCAGCGCCAACCGCGTGACGCAGGCCTTCGACAACACGCTGAAGACCCGCATCGACCCGGCGCTCGCCGCCATCCCGCCGCTGGCCGGCAGCGTGCGCAGCACCGCCGCCGATTTCGCGCGCGTGGCGCAGACGCTCAACACCACCATCACGCGCCTCAACGCCGAGGGCGGCACCATGGACCGCCTGGGCAGCGGCACGGCGGCGCTGCAGCAGACGCTCGAGTCCATCAACAACGGCACCTTGCCGCGCCTGAACCGCGCCGCCGACGACACCTCGCTGGCCGCGCGCCGCGTGGGCCGCCTGGCCGACACCATCGCCGACAGCCCGCAGTCGCTGGTCTACGGCACCGGCACGCCGGCACCGGGCCCGGGCGAGGCCGGCTTCGTCGCGCCCACGGCCGCGGGCCGGTGAGAAGGAGAATCCGAAGATGGGACGATTTGCTATGAAATCAGTAGCTGCTCGCGCAGGCGGGGCGGGCGCTGCAGCCGTTTTTGGCTTGAGTCTTCTGCTGCTTGCCGGCTGTTCGTCGCTTCCCGACAAGCCGCACCGCACGGTGCTCTACGACTTCGGCCCCGGGCCGCTGGCCGCCGCGGCCGCGCCAGGCGCCGCTGCGCTTCCGCCCATCACCCTCGCCGACCTCGACACGGCAGCGTCGCGGCTGGAAGGCACGGCACTCAACTACCGACTCGGGTACGCCGACGCCAACGAACTGCGCCCCTACGCCGGCTCGCGCTGGACGCAGCCGCCGCTGCAACTCTTCCGCCAGCGCCTGCGCGACGGCCTCACGCCCAGCCGCACCGTGCTGGGCACACTGGAGGCCGCCAACCTCAGCCGCGAAGGCCGAAGCACCGACGTGCTGCGCATCTCGCTCGACGAGTTCAGCCACTACTTCGAGTCGCCCACCGCCAGCGTGGGGCTGGTGCGCGTGCGCGCCACGCTCGTGCGCGGCTCGCCGGCCGGCGAGCGCGTGCTGGGCCAGCGCGTGTTCACCGTGCGCCAGGCCGCGCCGACCAACGACGCCGCCGGCGGCGTGAAGGCCCTCACGGCGGCCAGCGACGAGGCGGTGGGGCAGATGGTGGCGTGGGTGAACCAGGCGCGCTGATGCATCGCGAGATGTCGCGACCTTTGGCGCAGCGTCGAAGGAAGTTGAGTAAGCCGGTAAGACGAAGCGCTCTCAGGCCCAGACCTTCGCTGCGGGTCGGCACTCGTTCAGCTCCACCTGCGCGCTCATACTGGCCTGATTCAATTCGAGGAGCTTTCCTTTCGCTGGCTGAGATTCCCTGGACATCCTTGACAGTCATGTCCTCTGCGGCTGGCGTGGTGGTGCTTAGTAGCTACTTCAGGTTGATCGGTTTCGTACCGGATGCGAGTTCACTGATCGGCGCAAGCGTCTTGGCAACGGCTGCATTGCTGGCCTTGTTGACTGCGATCGTTTTGGTCATGCAAGCGCCTGCAGCGCTGGTGCGCATTTATGGTTTGCCGTTACCGAACTGGTTTGATGCGTTTCTGGGTCAGATGCTGGTCACTGCGTTGATGGCCGAGATCCTCGTTGTACACAGCTACGCGGGGAGCTACTGGGCAACTGCGGGGCTCCTCAGTTTTACGGGCGCGCTGATGCTCGTACTCTTCTTTCGCGTGAGTAAGCGAAAAGATTGTGTGTGGCGCTATTGCGCGGCTTTGATTACTGTTGGCGCAGCCTTTGTCTTCGTGATTCAAACAGCGCTGGTAGTAATCACCGCGGGAGCCGTAAACGTGACCGCGCCGGAATGGGCTGCTTGGCTCGGCTTAGCCGGCGTGCTTGTCGTCTCGAGCTTGCTTAGCAATTTGGCTCTGCTCGGTCAAAGACATGCCTGGAAGATATCTTCCGGCCTCTCTGCCGTGGTCGTCATACTTCTGCTTTGCTTCGCCACACCGAGTGGCTTTACAACCACCCGAGTCGCTCGGCTAATTGGCTTGACCATTCCAGGCCAGGTCGAACTGCGTGTGAACCGGGCAAACTGCCTTGCCATCTTGTCGTCGGTGCGACTTGCAGGGCAAAGCTCAGCTTTTGCCAAGGTGGAATCAGACGGGGACAGCCTCTGTCGCGAAATAGGCAATCGTGTCACTGCCAGCGTCGACTTCCGATGGAACAGTCGATGGCTATTGCGTGTCGCCGCCGTCAACGGCATGTCCGTTGATCCGCTGTCCCCGCGCGTCACGATCTCTGATTCAGGCACCGAACTGGTTCTGCCACCACGCTCCTGAGTCGATCGTCTAGGGCCGTCAATAAGGGCTCAACCCGTCCGCTCCAGGATCGGAAACAGCTTCCCCAACCCATTGGCCATCACCTCCACCGCCAGCGCGGCCAGGATCAGGCCCATGAGCCGGGTCATCACGTTGATGCCGGTCTTGCCGAGCACACGGGCGATGGGGTCGGCCAGGCGGAAGGCGAAGAGGGTGAGGATGGCGACGACCACGCCGTAGCCCATCAGCACGGCCACCTCCCACCAATGGCGTGTCTGGGTGGCATAGATGACCATGGTCGAGATGGTGGCCGGCCCGGTGAGCAGCGGGATGGTGAGTGGCACCACCGCAATCGAAGCGCCCATTGCGGCCTTGACCTCGGTGGCGCGCACCTCCTCGGCGCTGGCCTTGGCCTCGGCCGGCTGGGCGTTGAGCATCGACAGCGAACTGATGAGCAGCAGCAACCCCCCGCCGACCTGGAAGCTCGCGATCGAAATGCCGAAGAAGCCGAGCAGCTGCTGGCCGATCAGCGCGCTGATGCTGATGACGAAGAAGGCGCTGATGGCCGACACCTTCGCCGTGCGCATGCGCTGGGCGTGGGTGTAGCCCTGCGTGTAGTGGATGAAGAAGGGCACGATGCCCAGCGGGTTGACGATGGCCACCAGCGTGACCAGCGGCTTGATGAGGTCCATCGAGGTGGCCATGGCTATCCCTCCGGTGTCGCTTCGCCAGTGGGCGCCAGCACGCCCCGGCGCGAGAGGCCGCGGAGCAGGCCATGCGGGAACATCCGCGGAACGGGCTCGGCCCGGCCGCAGGATGTGCCCCCTTGCAGGGGGTTGGCGGAGCGGAACGAAGTCCGCGAAGACTGGGGGTGGGCCATTTATCGTCCGCCGCCCACATCGAGCAGCGCACCGGTCGTGTAGCTTGCCTCGGGCGAGAGCAGCCACACGATCGCCGCCGCCACCTCGTCGGCCGTGCCCACGCGCTGCATGGGCACCTGGGGTGCGAGCTGATGGTGGCGATCGGGCAGGCCGCCCGAGGCGTGGATCTCGGTGTCGATGAGACCCGGGCGCACGGCGTTGACGCGAATGCCCTCGGCCGCCACCTCCTTGGCCAGGCCGAGCGTGAAGGTGTCGATCGCGCCCTTGCTCGCCGCGTAGTCGACGTACAGGTCCGGCGAGCCGATGCGCGAGGCGGCGCTGCCGACGTTGACGATGGCGCCGCCG
>JAFEEH010000222.1 GCA_018241185.1 Pseudomonadota bacterium
ATGACGTGACGTTCCTTCTCGATGATCTTGCCGACGATCTCCGGGGTGATCGGCTCGATGTAGGTCGCGTCCGCCAGTTCAGGGTCGGTCATGATGGTGGCAGGATTGGAATTGACCAGCACCACCCGGTAGCCTTCCTCCTTCAGCGCCTTCACCGCCTGGGTGCCGGAGTAGTCGAACTCGCAGGCCTGGCCGATGACGATCGGGCCGGCGCCGATGATGAGGATGCTCTTGAGGTCTGTGCGCTTAGGCATTCGCGGCCTCCGCCTTGTGTTTTTCCATGAGTGCCGTGAAGCGGTCGAACAGGTAGCCGATGTCGTGCGGGCCAGGCGAGGCTTCCGGGTGGCCCTGGAAGCAGAAGGCCGGCTTGTCGGTGCGGGCCAGGCCCTGCAGCGTGTTGTCGAACAGGCTGATGTGCGTGGGGCGCAGGTTCGCGGGCAGCGTCTTCTCGTCCACCGCGAAGCCGTGGTTCTGGCTGGTGATGCTCACGCGGCCGTTGTCCAGGTCCTTCACGGGGTGGTTCGCGCCGTGGTGGCCGAATTTCATCTTGAAGGTCTTCGCGCCCGAGGCCAGGGCCATGATCTGGTGGCCCAGGCAGATGCCGAAGGTGGGAACGCCGGTGTCGATCAGTTCGGCCACGGCCTTGATCGCGTAGTCGCAGGGCTCCGGGTCGCCGGGGCCGTTGGCCAGGAAGATGCCGTCGGGCTTGAGCTTGAGCACGTCGGCCGCGGGCGTCTGGGCCGGCACCACGGTGATGCGCGCGCCGCGCTGCGCTATCATGCGCAGGATGTTCTTCTTGACGCCGTAGTCGAAGGCGACGACGTGGAATTTCGGCGTGATCTGCACGCCGTAGCCCGCACCGAGCTTCCACTCGGTCTGCGTCCATTCATAGGTCTGCTTGACCGACACCACCTTGGCCAGGTCCAGGCCGGCCATGCTGGGCGCGGCCTTGGCGGCGGCAATCGCCTTGTCGATGGTGGCCTGCGTGACCGACTCGCCGGCAGCGAGGCCGACGATGGCGCCGTTCTGTGCGCCCTTCGTGCGCAGGTGGCGGGTGAGCTTGCGGGTGTCGATGCCGGCGATGGCGACCGTCTGGCCTCGCACCAGGTATTCCGACAGGGTCGCTGTCTTGCGGAAGTTGGAGGCAACGAGCGGCAGGTCCTTGATGATCAGGCCCGCGGCGTGGATCTTGTCAGCCTCGATGTCTTCCTCGTTGACGCCGTAGTTGCCGATGTGCGGATACGTCAGCGTGACGATCTGCTGGCAGTAGCTGGGGTCGGTGAGGATTTCCTGGTAGCCGGTGATGGCGGTGTTGAACACCACCTCGCCGACGGTGGTGCCGGTGGCACCGATCGACTTGCCGAGAAAGACCGTGCCGTCTGCGAGCGCCAGGATGGCGGGCGGGAAGGATCCCTGAAGGGATGAAAGCACTGGGGTTCTCCGTTGATGGATGACGCCCAAAGCGGACCCAAGGCGCCCGGCAGTCGGGCAAACGGGTTGCGGCTTTCGTCAGGGATGAGGCTTGCGTGCGCTGTGGGCGGGTGTGAGCGGGAAAGCCGCTGATTATAGCCCGGCGCCTCGGTACTTTCCCTGTGGGTGGCGCGAGTTCGGCACCGATCCGGGGAGCCGGCCGCGCGTCATCTGCGAACGTCGCGGCGCAGCGTTCAGGCGCCGCCAGCCAGCCGGCCCGCCGCGCTCGCGTGCAGGCAGATGGCCGCCGCCGCGGCGACGTTCAACGACTCCTCGCCACCCGGTTGGGCGATGCGGATGTGCAGGGCCGCCCGCGCTTCCAGCGCCGGCGACACGCCCTGCCCTTCGTGGCCCAACAGCCAGGCGCAGGGCATCGGCAGCCGAGCCTCGTGCAGCCACTCGCCGCGGTGCGAGCTGGTGGCGATCCAGGGCATCTGCAGGGCATCAAGCGCGTCAGGCTCTGCGCCCTCGACCAGTTGCAGCCCGAAATGCGCACCCATGCCCGCCCGCAGCACCTTGGGCGACCACAGCGCGGCCGTGCCCTTGAGCGCCACCACCTGGCCGAAGCCGAAGGCGGCCGCACTGCGCAGGATGGAGCCCACGTTGCCGGGATCCTGCAGCCGGTCGAGCAGGACGGTGGGCACCCCGGACGACAGCGCAGGCGGCGCCGGCAGGTCGATCACGAATCCCATGGGCGCCGGCGATTCGAGCCCGCTGCCGGCGGCCAGCAGCGCATCGTCGACCACTACGGTTTTGATAGCACCCTGCGCCCATTCCATGGGCGCCCGAGGCCAAAATGACTCCGAAAACACGGCCACGGACGGGCGCAGCCCACGCCCCAGCGCGGCCCGGCACAGGTGGTCGCCCTCGAGCCACACCCTGCCGAGCTTGCGGTAGGCGCCGGGATCCTGCGCGAGCTTGCGCAGCTCCTTGAGCAAGGGGTTGTCGCGCGACTGGATGCGCGTCGGCTCGGGATGGCTCAGTGACACGGTGAACGTCAGGCGGCGGGCTGAGACAAGGCGAGGTCGCCGGCCTGCACCTGCACGGTGACGGAAGCAGACATCACGGAGACGCGTGCCAGCGCCTGGGCCACGGGCGAAAAGGAGCGCCGGTGGTGCACGCACGCGCCGTGCACCTGCAGCGCGGCCAAGTGCTCGGGAGTGCCATAACCCTTGTGGCCCGCGAAACCGTAGGCCGGAAATTCCGCGTGCAGTTGCTCGCACAGCCGGTCGCGGTGCACCTTGGCCAGGATCGACGCGGCCGAGATCGCCTTCACCAGCGCATCGCCCTTCACCACCGCTTCGGCCAGCACGTCGAGCGTGGGCAGGCGGTTGCCGTCCACCAGCACCTTGGCCGGCTTGAGCCGCAGGCCGTCGACGGCACGGCGCATGGCCAGCATCGTGGCGCCCAGGATGTTGTGGGTGTCGATCTCCTCCACACTGGCCTGCGCGACCGAGCAGCACAGCGCCTTGGCCAGGATCTGGTCGTGGAGCATCTCACGCTGCAGGGCCGTCAGCGTCTTGGAGTCGGCCAGGCCGCGGATCGGCTTCTGGTCGTCGAGGATCACCGCGGCAGCGACCACCGGTCCCGCCAGCGGGCCGCGACCGGCTTCGTCGACGCCGGCGAGCAGCCCGGGCGCATCCCAGAGCAGACGCGCTTGCTCAGCCTTCAAGAACTTTCTGGATCGCATCGGCGCACAGTGTCGGTGTATCGCGCTGCAGTTGCACGTGCATGGCCGTGAATTTCCGCTCCACCGCCTGCACCCGGGCCGGCTCCTGCAGCCAGGCCAGCGTGGCTTCCGCCAGCGCCTCGGGCGTGGCCGCGTCCTGCAGGAGTTCAGGCACCACGAACTCGCCGCACAGGATGTTGGGCAGGCCCACCCACGGCTGCAGCTGCTGGCGGTGCATCAGGTGCCAGGACACGCGGTTCATGTTGTAGGCGATCACCATGGGCCGCTTGAACAGCGCGGCCTCCAGGGTCGCCGTGCCGCTGGCGATCAGCGTCGCGTCGCAGGCCGCCAGCACGGCGTGCGACTGCCCGTCGACCAGCCTGACGCGCCCGGCCATCGGGCTGGCGGCCAGCAACTGCTCGGCCTCGGCGCGCAGGCTGGGAATCACGGGCGCTATGAATTCGATAGCAGGCTGCGCCCGCTGCATGAGCGCTGCAGCCGAAAAGAACCTCGAAGCGAGGTAGCGCAACTCGGAGCGCCGGCTGCCCGGCAGCAGCGCCACGACGGGCGCCTCGGCCGACAGGCCCAGCACCCGCCGCGCCCCGGCGCGGTCCGGCTCCATGGGAATGACATTGGCCAGCGGGTGGCCGACATAGCTCGCAGCCACGCCCTGCTCCGCCAGCAGCGCCGGCTCGAAGGGGAAGATGCACAGCACATGGTCCGCCGCCGCGCGGATCTTCTCGATGCGGTCCGCGCGCCAGGCCCAGATGGAGGGGCAGACGAAGTGCACGGTCTTGATGCCGCGCCCGCGCAGGCCGGTTTCGAGCTCGAGGTTGAAGTCGGGCGCATCCACGCCGATGAAAAGCTCGGGCCATTCGCGCAGCAGCCGCGCCTTCAGCTGGCGACGGATGGCGGCGATCTCGGCGTAGTGGCGCAGCACCTCGATGTAGCCGCGCACCGCCAGTTTCTCCTGCGGCCACCAGCTCTCGAAGCCGCGCGCGATCATCTGCGGGCCGCCGATGCCGACCGTCTTCACGTCTGGGAAGCGGCGCTGCAGGCCGTCCAGCAGCAAGCCGGCGAGCAGGTCGCCCGACGGCTCTCCGGCCACGAGCGCGAACTGGCGCGCCTGCCCGTTCTCGACCGTCACTGCATGCACCCCGATGCCACGTGCCTCGACGTCGATGGCAAGCGATGCAGGACGGCGTCGCCCGGGCTCCGCATCAGCGCGCGATGCCGCTGGCCGCGGTGGCGAGGAATCCGTCCATCAGCGCGACGTCGGCTTCGATGCCGCCGCCGAGCGTCCCCAGCGACTGGATGCCGGCCCGCGCCTCGTCCAGCGTCTTGCCCTGGCGGTACAGCAGCTTGTGCATCTCACGGATCGCGGACAGGCGTTCGGCAGAAAAGTCGCGCCGGCGCAAGCCGACGAGGTTGACGCCCCGCACCGTGAGCGGATTGCCGTCGACGACCATGAAGGGCGGGACATCCTTGTTGACATGCCCTGCGAAGCCCACCATCGCGTGGGCACCGACGCGCATGCGCTGCAGGACGCCCACCAGACCGCCGATGGTGGCCCAGTCGCCCACCTGCACGTGGCCGGCCAGCGTAGTGTTGTTGGCCATGGTGGTCTGGTTGCCGATCTGGCAGTCGTGCGCGATGTGCACGTAGGCCATGATCCAGTTGTCGTCGCCGATGCGCGTCGCGCCGGCATCCTGCGCCGTGCCGAGGTTGAAGGTGCAGAACTCGCGGACCACGTTGCGGTCGCCGATCACGAGCTCGGTGTCTTCACCGGCGTACTTCTTGTCCTGCGGGATCGCGCCCAGCGAAGCGAACTGGAAGATGCGGTTGTCGCGGCCGAGCGTCGTGCGGCCCTCGACCACGCAGTGCGGGCCGATGGTGGTGCCGGCGCCGATGCGCACCTTGGGGCCGATGACCGCATAGGGCCCGACCGTCACCGTGGCGTCGAGTTCGGCCTTCGGATCGACGAGCGCCGTCGGATGGATCTGCGTCATGCGGCCGGCGCCTCAGGCGTCGATCCGGCGCATGGCGCACATCAGGTGCGCCTCGCACGCCACTTCGGTTCCCACCAGGGCACGGCCCTTGAACTTGGAGATGCCGGCCTTCATGCGGTCGATCTCGACCTCCAGCGTGAGCTGGTCGCCCGGCTCGACCGGGCGCTTGAAACGCGCGCCGTCGATGGCTGCGAAGTAATAGACCATGTTCTCGTCCGGCACGATGTCCAGCGACTTGAACGACAACAGCGCGGCCGCCTGCGCCATGGCCTCGAGCATCAGCACGCCCGGCATCACCGGGCGGTGCGGGAAGTGGCCGTTGAAGAAGGGCTCGTTCATCGTCACGTTCTTCAGCGCCGTAATGCGCTTGCCCTTCTCCATGTCCAGCACGCGGTCCACCAGCAGGAAGGGATAGCGGTGCGGCAGGAGCTTGAGGATCTGGTGGATGTCGAGCGTCGTCGTCATGGTGTCTTGTCGTCCGGCCCCATCGACTTTTCGAGGGCCTTAAGGCGTTCCCGCAGTGTGTGCAGCTGCTTCAGGGTGGCAGCGTTCTTCTCCCACGCCGCATTGTCGTCGATGGGAAACATGCCGGTGTATTGCCCCGGCTTCAGGATGGAGCGCGTGACCACCGTCGCGGCCGAGATGTGTACGCCGTCGGCCAGCTTGAGGTGGCCGAGCACGATGGCGCCGCCGCCGATGGTGCAGTGCGCGCCGATGTCGGCGCTGCCGGCCACGCCCACGCAGCCGGCCATGGCGGTGTGCCTGCCGACGCGCACGTTATGGCCGATCTGGATCAGGTTGTCGAGCTTGACGCCGTCCTCGATGACGGTGTCCTCCAGCGCGCCGCGGTCGATGCAGGTGTTGGCGCCGATCTCGACGTCGTCGCCGATGCGCACGGCGCCGAGCTGCTCGATCTTGACCCATGCGCCCTGGTGCGGCGCCAGGCCGAAGCCGTCGGCCCCGATCACCACGCCCGGATGCAGCAGGCAGCGGGCGCCGACCGTGCAGTCCTCGCTGACGGTGACACGAGACTTCAGCACCGTGCCCGGGCCGATGCGCGCGCCGCGCTCGACCACACACAACGCGCCGATGCGTGCGGTGGCATCGACCTGCGCGGCCGGATCGATCACCGCCGAGGGATGGATGCGCGGTCCCTCCTCACGCGCATGCCGTGCCTTCCACAGTTGCGTGAGCCGGGCGAAGTACAGGTAGGGATCATCGGTGACGATGAAGCTTCCGCGCCCGGCGGCCGCCTCGCGCATCGCGGGCGACACAATGACACAGGCCGCCCGGGAGGCGGCCAGTTCCTTGCGGTACTTGGGGTGGCTGAGGAAGCTCAGCGCATCGGGCCCGGCGGCCGCCAGGGGCGCGAGGCGCCGGACTTCGAAGGCCTCGTCGCCTTGCAACTCGCCACCGAGTGCGCCGACGATCTCACCGAGTCGCAGTGCCACGCCAGTCAGGGCGTCACTTGCCGTTGCCGGCCGGCGCCGCGTTCAGGGCCTTGATGACCTTCTCGGTGATGTCGTGCTTCGGGTTGACATACACCGCGTCCTGAAGGATCACGTCGTACTTCTCGGCCTCGGCGACCTGCTTGATGGCGCGCTGGGCGCTCTCGTACACCTTCTGCAGCTCTTCGCTGCGGCGCAGGTTCAGGTCTTCCTGGAACTCGCGGCGCTTGCGCTGGAAGTCGCGGTCCTGGTCCACCAATTGGCGCTGGCGCGTGGTGCGCTGCGACTCGGACAGCGTCGGCGCCTCACGCTCGAATTTGTCCGAAGCCGTCTTCAGCGCGGCCTCCTGGTCCTTGAGGTCCTTCTCGCGCTTGAGGAATTCCTGCTCGAGGCGGGCCTGCGCAGCCTTGGCCGCAGGCGCCTCGCGCATCACGCGGTCGGGGTTGACGACGCCGAAGCGAAACGACTCCTGCGCCCAGACGGGATTGACGGCGGCCGCGCCTGCGAGGGCCGCAGCGGCGAACCATTGATACAGCTGCTTCATCAGAAAGAAGTCCCGATCTGGAACTGGACGCGCTGGATGCGGTCGGCAGGAATGAGGGGGTAGAAGGGGTTGTCAGGGTTGGTGACTTCCTTCTGCTGGCGGATCGGCACCGCGTACGACAGCCGCAGCGGGCCCAGCGGCGAGATCCAGCTGATGCCGATGCCCGCCGACGCCCGGAACTTGCGCTCGGCCTTGTAGCGGCGCTCGCACTGCTCCGCCGTTTCGCCCGGCAGGCCGATGAACGGGTTGGCCACCGCACAGCTCTTGTCGCCGAACACGTTGCCGGCGTCCAGGAAGGTGTACAGGCGCAGCGTCCGGTCGTTGCCGGCACCGGGGAACGGCGTGCTCAGCTCGATGTTGAACACAGCCTTCTTGGTACCGCCGAGCGCTGCTTGCGTGATCGTGTCGCGCGGACCCAGCGAGTTCTGCTCGAAGCCGCGCACCGAACCCAGACCGCCGGCATAGAAGTTCTTGAAGATCGGGAACTCCTTGCCGCCATAGGCCTTGGCAGCGCCGATGTCCGCATTGAGCGCCAGGGTGTACTGCTTGGACAGCGGGATGAACTGCTGGTACTGGTAGCTCGTCTTGACGTACTTGAAGTCGCCACCGACACCCACCTCCAGGTTGGCGCGCTGCAGCCTGCCGCGCGTCGGGACCAATGCGCTGTCGCGGTCATCGCGTGCCCAGCCCACGGTCAGGGGGATGCCCCATACCGAGTCCTGGCTGCAGCTCAGCGCATAGCTGTTGCTCAGGGCATTGAGGTACGCGCCGTTGGAGCCGCCGCGGCTGCAGCCGAAGTAGTTGAGGTACGCACCGGGCACTGAGCGTGCGTAGATGTAGCGGTAGTAGTTCGCCGTCGTGGGCTGATTGAGCAGGTCGTAGATGTCGGCCGCATTGAGCAGCGACGACGCCCCGGTTTCGAACTTGTAGCGCTCGACGCCCGCGCCGAAGAACACCGTGTCGATCTCGCTGAACGGCACACCGAAGCGGATGGAACCACCTTCGCTGGTCAGCGTGTAGTCGCCGTCCTGCGAGTAGTACGGCGTGGTCCGCTGGTGGAAGACGCTCAGTGTGCGTGAGATGCCGTCCTTGGTGAAGTACGGGTCGGTGGTGGTCAGCGAGATGGTGCGGTTGAACTTGCTGGTGTTGACCTGCAGACCGAGGTAGTTGCCCGATCCGAACACGTTCTCCTGCGTGATGCCGAAGTTCAGCGACACCTTCTCGGCGCTCGAGAAGCCCGCGCCCAGCTGCAGCGTGCCTGTCGGCTTTTCCTCGACCTGCACAGTCAGGTCGACCTGATCCGGCGAGCCGGGCACTTCCTGCGTCTCGACGTTGACTTCCTTGAAGTAGCCCAGGCGGTCGACACGCTCGCGCGACAGCTTGATGCGGTCGCCGTCGTACCAGGAGGCTTCGTACTGTCGGAACTCGCGACGGATCACTTCGTCGCGCGTCTTGTTGTTGCCGGCCACGTTCACCTTGCGAACATAGACGCGGCGCACCGGCTCGGCCTGGAGCACCAGGGTCACGCGATTGTTCTGGCGGTCGATCTCGGGCTTGGCCTGAACCTTGGCGAAGGCGTAGCCGAAGCTGGAGAAGTAGTCGCTGAAGGCCTTGGTGGTTTCGGTGACCTGATCGCCGTTGTAGGCCTCGCCCGGCTTGATGGTGACGAGCGACTTGAACTCTTCTTCGCGGCCCAGGTAGTTGCCTTCGAGCTTGACGCCCGAGACGACGTACTTCGGTCCTTCGGTGATGTTCACCGTGATCGACAGGTCCTGGCGGTCGGGAGAGATCGCCACCTGTGTGGAGTCGATCCGGAACTCCATGTAGCCGCGCGTGATGTAGTAGGAGCGCAGCTGCTCGAGGTCGGCGTTGAGCTTGGTGCGCGAGTACTGGTTGGACTTGGTGTACCAGGCCAGCCAGCCGCCCGTGTCCTGGTCGAACAGGCCCAGCAGCGTCGATTCGCTGAAGGCCTGGTTGCCCACGACGCGGATGTCCTTGATGCGCGCGGGCTCACCTTCGGTGACGGTGAAGGTGAGGTTCACGCGGTTGCGCTCGATCGGCGTGACCGTCGTGACGACATCGACGTTGTACAGGCCGCGCGTGATGTACTGGCGCTTGAGTTCCTGCTCGGCACGGTCGGCCAGCGCCTTGTCGTACGGGCGGCCATCGGCCAGGCCGATCTCGCGCAGCGCCTTCTGCAGCGCGTCCTTCTCGAACTCCTTGGTACCGGAGAAGTCTACGCTGGCGACGGTGGGGCGCTCTTCGACGATCACCACCAACACGTTGCCGCTGACGTCGATGCGCACGTCCTTGAACAGACCCAGATCGAACAGCGAGCGGATCGCGGCCGAGCCGCGGTCATCGGTGTAGGTATCGCCCACGCGCAGCGGCATGGAGGCGAAGACCGTGCCTGGCTCCACCCGTTGAAGACCTTCGACGCGGATGTCGCGCACCGTGAAAGGCTCGACGGCCCAGGCGGCCGTCGCGGCCAGCGCGCTGGCCACCACCGCTGCCACGCTACGCAGGCGAAAGCGACTGAAGTGTGTGTTCATCTGAGAAATGGGCCGGCGCGCATGGGGCCGGCAAGATAGTTAACCAAAGAGCCGGTTCACGTCGTTGAAGAGTGCGATCGACATCATGACCAGCAGCAACGCGACGCCCCCGCGTTGCAACCGGTCCATCCAGGCGTCGGAGACGCCCTTGCCGGTCAGGCCCTCCCAAAGATAATACATCAGGTGCCCCCCATCGAGGACCGGCAAAGGCATGAGGTTCAGCACCCCGAGGCTCACGCTGATGAGAGCGAGAAACACGAGGTACTGGGTCAATCCGAGGCTCGCCGACTTGCCTGCGTAGTCGGCAATCGTGAGCGGCCCGCTGATGTTCTTGATGGAAGCCTCGCCGATCAGCATCTTGCCCATCATGCGCACCGTGAGGGCCGACACTTCCCAGGTGCGGACCACGCCACGCCACAGGCCGTCGACCGCGCCCTGCCGTACCGTCAACATCTCTGGCAGGCTGCCCACGTAGGCGGCGATGCGGCCGACGCGCGCCGCGCCCTCCTCTTTGACTTCGGGCGTCACCTCCAACGTCAGCGGCTGGCCCTGCCGCTCGATGCGCCAAGCCTGCGTGCGCGGGGCGTTGCCGTCGACCGAGGCACGGATGAGTTCGCGCAGTTGCTGGCCGTCGACGACTTCGACCGTGCCGATCGCCCGGACGACATCGCCGCGCTGCAGCCCCGCCTTCTCCGCGGCCCCGCCGGCCATGACCTCGCCGATCTCCGGACGTGTGAACGGTGCCGCAATGCCGATCTTGCGGAACATCTGTGGATCGGCGTCCTTGGCCCCCATTCGGCTGAGCGGCAGCACGAGCTGGTGCGCGCGTGAGCCGTCGGCCTGGGCGACTTCGAGCGTCAGGTCGCGCCCATCCAGCGCGCCGCGCGTGATGCGCCAACGAAGGTCCTCGAAGGATTGCACCGGCTCCAGATCGCCATCGAAGCCGGCCTGCGTCACGAATTCGCCTCCGCGCAAACCGGCTTCTGCCGCCAGTGAACCGGCAACGGGCGGGCCAAGCACCGCCTTGGGCTCCTGCACGCCGATCCAGTTCACGGCGCTGTACAGCAGCACCGCCAGCAGCAGGTTGGCGATCGGGCCCGCCGCGACGATCGCCGCACGCGCACGAAGCGGCTGGGTGTTGAAGGCGCGATGGCGCTCTTCCGGAGGCACCGGCGCCTCGCGCTCATCGAGCATCTTCACGTAGCCGCCCAGCGGGAACGCGCCGATGACGAACTCGGTGTCCTGGCCCGGGTGCTGGCGCCGAGGCTTCCAGCGCAGCAGCGTCTTGCCAAAGCCGATCGAGAAGCGCAGCACCCGCACATTGCATGCGACTGCCACACGGTAGTGCCCGTACTCGTGGACGGCGATGAGCACGCCCAGGGCAACGAGGAAGGCAACGACGGTGAGCATGGCAGGCTCCTGTGAGCAGCTTCAGGCCGCCAGCCTGATCGCTGCGGCGTTGGCGGCCGCACGCGCGCTGGCGTCGAGCGCCAGCAGGTCCGCCAGCGATCCGGGATTGGACGGCGTCACCGCCTCCAAAGTTTCCAGGTTCACGGCATGGATGCGATCGAAACGCAGACGCCGGTCGAGGAAGGCAGCGACCGCGACCTCGTTGGCAGCGTTGAGGACGGCCGTGGTGCCCGCTGGGGCGCGCAAGGTCTGCCAGGCGAGATCGAGGCCAGGGAAGCGGCCAGCGTCCGGGACTTCGAAGGTCAGTGCGCCCAGCGTACGGAAGTCGAGACGGGCGGTGCCGCTCTCGACCCGCGCCGGCCAGGCCAGGCCACAGGCGATGGGCACGCGCATGTCCGGCGTGCCCAGCTGCGCCAGCACCGAGCCGTCGACGAACTGCACCATCGAGTGGATGACGCTCTGCGGATGGATGACCACCTCGATCTGCTCGGGCGACACGCCGAAGAGATGGCGGGCCTCGATCACCTCAAGCGCCTTGTTCATCATGGTCGCCGAATCCACCGAGATCTTGCGCCCCATGACCCAGTTCGGATGGGCGCAGGCCTGCTCGGGCGTGACAGCCGCGAGCGTGTGCGCTTCGCGCTGCCGGAACGGCCCGCCGGAAGCCGTGAGAACGATCTTTTCGATGCGTTGCGGCCAGACCGCCGGGTCTTCGGGCAGGCACTGGAAGATCGCCGAATGCTCGCTGTCGATCGGCAACAAGGTGGCGCCACCGCGGTGCACGGCATCCATGAACAGTTCGCCACCCACCACCAGCGCTTCCTTGTTGGCCAGCAGCAGGCGCTTGCCGGCACGCGCCGCGGCCAGACAGGGCGACAGGCCCGCGGCGCCGACGATGGCGGCCATGACCGTGTCGACCTCGTCGTCGGATGCTATGGTTTCAATAGCATCTCGCGCAGTCAGGACGCGGGTTTCAAGCGCATTGTGCTTGAGCTTCTCGGCCAGAAGTGCAGCGTGCGGTTCGCTCGCCATGGCCGCGAACCGCGGCCGGAAGCGCGCGCACTGCGCCAGCAACTCGTCCACCTTGGTGGCCGCCGACAGCGCGAAGACCTCGAAGCGATCCGGGTGCCGGGCGATCACGTCCAGCGTGCTGACGCCCACCGAGCCGGTCGAGCCCAGCACGGTGACGCGTTGGCGGGGAGCGGAAAGGTTCTTCACAGGGACGCGAGCATCATCGCGAGCGGCAGCGTCGGCAACAGGGCATCCACCCGGTCAAGCACGCCACCATGCCCCGGCAGGAGTTGGCTGCTGTCCTTGGCACCGGCGCTGCGCTTGATGAGCGACTCGACCAGGTCGCCCACGACGCTCATGGCGGCCAGGAACAACGCGCCCAGCACGAGCAGCCACCATCCGCGCCCCGCCAGGTGCGAGTAGAGGCTGGGCACCAACGCCCCCGCCGCGCGATCGGCCCAGACCCACGCGAAGGCCAGGACCAGCACACCGATCATGCCGCCCCAGACGCCTTCCCAGCTCTTGCCGGGACTGATCGCCGGCGCCAGCTTGTTGCGCGTGAACTTCAGGCCGAAGGCGCGCCCCGCGAAATACGCGAACACGTCGGCCACCCACACCAACACCAGGATCGACAGCAGGAAATTGATCCCGATCATGCGGGCCTGCACGACCGCCAGCCACGCCACCCAGAGCGCCAGGAGCCCGCCGACAAGCCGCAGCGGTTTGGGAATCCGCGGCCAGCCCGGAACGGCCACCTTGAGCAAGGCCGCGCCGACCAGCACCCACGCCGCGCCGGCAACGATCCACAGGCCGGTCAGCCGCACCTCGAGCAAGCCCAGAACCCACGACAGGACGCACAGCGCCAAGGCCTCGAAGCCGATGAACAGCGCCATGCGCGGACCATAGCCGTTGAGTCGGCCCCACTCCCAGCCGGCCGCGGCGATCATCACCAGCATGATGCAGGCGAAGGGAACGTGGGAGCCGGGATAGAACAGCGCGGGCAGCAGGATCGCCAGCAGGACGAGCGCGGTGATGATGCGTTGCTTGAGCATGCGCGCCGTCAGGCTGTCTGCTGCTGGGGCGCCGCCGGGGCGGCAGCGCCATCGAGTTGGGCGGAGGTCTGGCCGAAGCGCCGCTCGCGCCGGCCGAAGGCGGCGATCGCCTCGTCCAATGCGGCCTCGTCGAAATCGGGCCACAGGCGATCGCTGAAGAACAGTTCCGCATAGGCGCTCTGCCACAGCAGGAAATTGGACAGTCGCTGCTCGCCGCCGGTGCGGATGAACAGGTCCGGGTCGGGCACGTGGGCCAGCGCCATCGCACGGTCGAGGTTGAGCTCGGTCGGTGGCAGCCCTTGCGCGGCCAGCCTGGCGGCGGCCTGTGCGATGTCCCAGCGTCCGCCATAGTTGAAGCAGACGTTGAGCACCAGCCGCACGTTGTGCGCCGTGGCGGCCTCGGCCTGCGCGAGGCCGTTGCGGATGCGCTCCGACAGACCCTGGCGCTCGCCGACGAAATGCAGCCGAACGCCATCGGCCTGCAGCCGCGGCACCTCACGCCCCAGCGCCATCACCAGCAATTCCATCAGGCCCGAAACCTCGTCCTGCGGCCGGTTCCAGTTCTCGGACGAGAAGGCGAATACCGTGAGCACCGCCACACCCCGGTCGGCGCAGGCCTTGACGCAGCGGCGCAGCGACTCGACGCCCTGTTTGTGCCCCGCCACGCGGGGCAGGAAGCGCCGGGTGGCCCAGCGGCCATTGCCATCCATCACGATGGCGATGTGATGCGGAACGGTGCGCGAGGCACTCATCGAGCGGTTCGGGGCGAAGATGGTTCAGGCCGGGATCAGACGGCCATGATCTCCGCCTCTTTGGCGGTGACCAGCTTGTCGATCTCGGCGATGTAGCGGTCGGTGACCTTCTGGATGTCGGCCTCGGCGCGCTTCTGGTCGTCCTCGGAGGCCTGCTTGTCCTTGACCAGCTTCTTCACGGCCTCGTTGGCATCGCGGCGCAGGTTGCGCGTGGCGATCTTGGCGTTCTCGCCCTCGTTGCGTGCCAGCTTGGTCATCTCCTTGCGGCGCTCCTCGCTCATCGGCGGCATCGGCACACGGATGAGGTCGCCCATGCTGGCGGGGTTCAGGCCCAGGTCGCTTTCGCGGATGGCCTTCTCGATCTTGGCGCCCATGCCCTTTTCCCAGGGCTGCACGCTGATCGTGCGAGCATCGATCAGCGCCACGTTCGCGACCTGCGACAGCGGCACCTGCGAGCCATAGTAGTCCACGTGCACGGCATCGAGCAGCGCCGGGTTGGCACGGCCGGTGCGGATCTTCGACAGGTTGTTCTGGAAGGCCGCGATCGACTGTTTCATCTTCGCTTCGGCCTGGTTGCGGATATCTGCAATGGTCATCAGTGAGTCTCCTGGGCATGCACCAGCGTGCCCTCGTCCTCGCCCATCACGACGCGCTTGAGGGCGCCGTTCTTGAAAATCGAGAACACCTTGATCGGCAGGTTCTGGTCGCGGCACAGCGCGAACGCGGTGGCATCCATGATGCCGAGGTTCTGGGCGATGGCCTCGTCGAAAGTCAGCTTCGAATAGCGCGTGGCCGACGGGTCCTTCTTGGGGTCGGCGCTGTAGACGCCGTCGACCTTGGTGGCCTTGAGCACCAATTCGGCACCGATCTCGGCACCGCGCAGTGCGGCCGCGGTGTCGGTTGTGAAGAAGGGGTTGCCGGTGCCGGCCGCGAAGACCACCACCTTGCCCTCCTCGAGGTACTGCAGCGCCTTGGGCCGCACGTAGGGCTCGACCACCTGCTCGATGGCGATGGCGGACATGACACGCGCCGTGAGGCCCTGCTTGTTCATGGCATCGGCCAGCGCCAGCGAGTTCATCACCGTGGCCAGCATGCCCATGTAGTCGGCGGTGGCGCGGTCCATACCGACGGACCCGCCCGCGACGCCGCGGAAGATGTTGCCGCCGCCGATGACGACAGCCACCTCGACGCCAAGGTTCACCACTTCCGCCACCTCCTCCACCATGCGCACGATCGTCGCGCGGTTGATGCCGAAGGCATCGTCACCCATCAGTGCCTCACCCGACAGCTTCAACAAGATTCGCTTGTGGGCTGGGCGGGCGTCGGGCATGGGCAAGGTCCTCTGGAGGTTGGCGGTGGAGTGTAAGTCGTGGAGAAGTCAGGACGGGGCGGCGCCACGACGGCGCGCGCCCCGGCGGGCGGCTCAGGCGGCGGCCTTGGCGGCAGCGACCTGGGCGGCCACCTCGGCCGCGAAGTCGTCGACCTTCTTCTCGATGCCTTCGCCGACCACGAAGAGCGTGAAGCCCTTGATGGTGGTGCCCTTTTCCTTGAGCATCTGTTCGACGGTCTGCTTGTCGTTCTTCACGAAAGCCTGGTTGTGCAGCGAGACTTCCTTGAGGAACTTCTGCACGCCGCCTTCGATGCGCTTGGCAACGATGTCGGCCGGCTGCGGCTGCTTGCCGGCGGCTTCGGCGGTCTTGCGGTCTTCCTCGGCCTTGCCGGCGGCGACCGAGCGTTCCTTCTCGATCAGTTCGGCGGGCACGTCGGCCGATGTCAGCGCGACCGGCTTCATGGCGGCCACGTGCATCGCCACGTCCTTGGCGGCCGTGTCGTCACCTTCGAACTCGACCACCACGCCGATGCGCGTGCCGTGCAGGTACGACGCCAGCTTGGCATCCGAAGCGAAGCGCTTGAAGCGGCGGAAGCTCATGTTCTCGCCGATCTTGCCGATCAGGCCCTTGCGCACGTCTTCCAGCGTGGGGCCGAAGCTGTCCTGCGAATAGGGCAGCGCGCCCAGCGCGGCCAGGTCGGCCGGGTTGTGCTTGGCGACCAGTTCGGCAGCGGCCTGGGCCATGGCGATGAACGAGTCGTTCTTGCTCACGAAGTCGGTTTCGCTGTTGACTTCGACCATGGCGCCGGTCTTGCCGTCGAGGTATGCGGCGACCACGCCTTCGGCCGTGACGCGGGCGGCGGCCTTGCCAGCCTTGTTGCCCAGCTTGACGCGCAGGATCTCCTCGGCCTTTTCCATGTTGCCTTCGGCCTCGGTCAGGGCCTTCTTGCATTCCATCATCGGCGCGTCGGTCTTGGCGCGCAGTTCGGCGACCATGCTTGCGGTGATTGCAGCCATTTGATTACTCCGTCCGTTATCTCAAATTCAGATTAAAAAAAAGGGGCAACGAAGCCCCTTCTTCAGGCTCGCGCAGCGCCAGCTCAGGCGGACGCGCCCTCTTCGACTTCGACGAATTCGTCGCTGCCTTCGGCGGCCACGGCCTTGACCACGTCGGCGGCCGCGTTGTTGCGGCCTTCGATCACGGCGTCGGCCATGCCCCGGGCGTACAGCGCCACAGCCTTGGACGAGTCGTCGTTGCCGGGGATGACGTAGTCGATGCCTTCGGGCGAGTGGTTGGAGTCGACCACGCCGATCAGCGGGATGCCGAGCTTCTTGGCTTCAGCGACGGCGATCTTGTGGAAGCCCACGTCGATCACGAAGATGGCGTCGGGCAGCGCAGCCATGTCCTGGATGCCGCCGATGTCCTTCTCGAGCTTCTCGATTTCGCGGGTGAAGGTCAGCTGTTCCTTCTTCGACATGCTGTCGAGGCCGGCTTCCTGCTGCGCCTTCATGTCCTTCAGGCGCTTGATGGAGGTCTTGACCGTCTTGAAGTTGGTCAGCATGCCACCGAGCCAGCGGGTGTCGACGTAGGGCATGCCGGCGCGGCGGGCCTCGTCGGCGACGAGTTCACGGGCCTGGCGCTTGGTGCCCACGAACAGGATGGTGCCGCGATTGGCAGTGAGCTGCTTGGCGTACTTCTGCGCCTCCTGGAACATCGGCAGCGATTTTTCCAGGTTGATGATGTGGATCTTGTTGCGGCTGCCGAAAATGAACGGCGCCATCTTGGGGTTCCAGAAGCGGGTTTGGTGACCGAAGTGGACACCGGCTTCCAGCATTTCACGCATGGTGGTGGACATTGAATTGCTCCAAAGGTTGGGTCTTGAATCCAGCCCGCTTCCGGGGCATCGCCTGGGCTGCGTATGCACTGGGTGTGCTGCAGACCGGCCATGCACCGGACACCTTGAAAGGGCTGGTTCGCGGATGCATTCCGCCAATGACATGCCACTCGCGTGACGAGCCAGCAGCGGAACCCAAAGAGTATAGCATGCAGGGGCGATTTCAGCCGGGTGATTCACCTCCGGTTGCATGCCGGGGCGCCGCAGGCCGCCCGTGTTCCCTGACCTCAACCTTCTCCCGCCGATGCCCTCGATGCCCGAACCCGCCGCCCTCCCCGATCTCGTCGCCACCCGCGAGGTCCTGCGGGCGGGCCGCACCGACGCCCGCACCGAACTGGAGCACGCCATCGCCGCGGCCGAGTCGCCCGCCAACGCGCAAGCCTTCCTTCGCACCGATTTCGACGGCGCGCGCACCGCCGCTGGAGCCGCGCGCGCCGAGCAGCCCTTGGCGGGCCTGGCGGTATCGGTCAAGGACCTGTTCGACATCGCCGGCCAGCCCACGCCCGCCGGTTCGGTGGTGCTGACCCATTCGCCCGCTGCCACTGCCCATGCGCCCGCAGTCGCGCGCCTGCTGGCGGCCGGCGGCGCACTGATCGGCCGCACCAACATGACCGAGTTCGCCTTCTCCGGCGTCGGCGTGAACCCGCACCACGGCACACCGGCGAACGTGGCCGATGCGCGCACTCCGCGGGTGCCGGGCGGTTCGTCGTCGGGCGCCGCGATCTCGGTCGCCACCGGCGCGGCCTTCGTCGGCCTGGGTTCGGACACCGGCGGCTCGATCCGCATCCCCGCCGCCCTGAACGGCATCGTCGGCTTCAAGAACACCGCGCGCCTGGTGCCCACGGCCGGCGCCGTGCCGCTGTCGACGACGCTGGACACCGCCTGCGCCATGACGCGCTCGGTGCGCGACGCCGTGGTCGCGCACGAAATCCTGGCCGATCGCCGCGTTGCGCCCGACGCCACACCGCTCGCTCAGCGCCGCCTGGCGGTGGTGACGGATGTCTTCCTCGATGGCCTCGACGCCACGGTCGCCGCCGCCTTCGATCGCACCCTGCGCCAATTGCGCGCAGCCGGCGCCGCGATCGACGAGATCGCCCTGCCCCCGCTGGCCGACCTGCCGGCCATCAACGCTACGGGCGGCTTCTCGGCGGCCGAGGCCTATGCCTGGCACCGCCTGCTGCTCGAGCGCAGCGCGGCGGGCTACGACCCGCGCGTGGCGCAGCGCATCCTCAAGGGCGCGACGATGAAGGCCTACGAGTACATCGACCTGGTCCACGCGCGCGCCGCCTGGATCGGCCGCATGGAATCGGCGCTGGCACCCTACGACGCGATCCTCTCGCCCACCGTGCCGGTCGTCGCGCCGCCGCTGGCCGACGTGGCAACCGGCGAGGAACGCGATGCCGAATTCTTCCGCGTCAACGCGCTGCTGCTGCGCAACCCCTCGGTCGTGAACATGCTCGACGGCTGCGCCATCTCGATCCCCTGCCAGGCGCCCGACGAACTGCCGGTGGGCCTGATGCTGTGGCACGCGGCGATGCACGACGACAGCGTGCTCGCCATCGCCGCACAGGTCGAACGCACGCTACGCAATCGATAGCTGCCCGCGCAGGCTCGGCGGGCGTTGCAGCCCCGTTTGGCTTGAATCTACGGCGCACGACCCGGTGCAAGGAACTGCCGGGATCGGGGCGCACCGGTGCTGCGGCAGCACAGGGTGGCGCCCGTGCAACGCCCGAGGACGGTGAAGGTGTAAGCGACAGGGCAGGCGTCGGCGGCTCGTCTATCCTCGGACGTCCGGCGCGCCGCTGACGCGCCCTGCTGCACTCTCTCGTTCCATGAAAATCGCCATCGTGGGCGCCGGCATCATCGGCGTGACCACTGCCTGGGAGCTGGCCTGCGACGGCCACGAGGTCCACGTCTTCGATCGCCGCGGCGCCGCCGCCGAGGAATCCAGTTTCGCCAATGCCGGCGTGGTCGCGCCGGGCTACGTCACTCCCTGGGCCGCGCCGGGCATGCGCATGAAGGTGCTGCGTTCGCTGCTCTCTTCGCACGGCGCCATCAAGCTGCGCTGGCCGCTCAGGGCGCGGGACATCGGCTGGATGCGCCAGTGGCAGCGCGCCTGCCAGCTCGAGACCTACCTCGCCAACCGCGCGCGCATGCAGCGTCTGGCCTTCTATAGCCGCACACGACTGCACGAGATCGTCCAGGCGCGCGAGCTGATGTACGAGCGCAGCGACGGCTACCTGGTGCTGCTGCGCGGCAAGCGCGAGAAAAAGCTCGTGCAGCCCGGCCTGGACGTGCTGCGCGAAGCCGGCAGCGTGTTCCGCGAGGTCGACGCCGACGAGGCGCGGCGCATCGAGCCGGCCCTGTCCACCGACAGCAGGCTCGTGGGTGCCATCCACCTGCCCGAGGACGAAGTCGGCAACTGCCGCCAGTTCGCCATGCTGCTCAAGCGCGAGGCGGAAGATTTCGGCGTGCAGTTCTTCTTCAACTGCGACATCGCGCCGCTGTCGCGCGCGGCGCCACGCTCGCTGCAGCTGGCCGGCGGCTCCGAAGCCGTGCCCTACGACGCCGTGGTGGTCTGCGCCGGCGTGGCCTCGGCCGCGTTGCTCAAGCCGCTCGGTGTACGCATCCCGATCGCCCCGGTGTACGGCCACTCGATCAGTGCCGCCATCCGCGAGCCGCTCAACGCGCCGCGCAGCGCCGTCATGGACGAACGCTACAAGGTCGCGATCAGCCGGCTGGGCCTGCGCGTGCGCGTGGCCGGTAGCGCCGAACTGGGCGGCGACCCCGCCACGCTGCACCCGGCCGCGCTGCAGACGCTCTACAAGGTGCTGCACGACTGGTTCCCAGGTGCAGCGCAACTCGGTTCGGGCGTGCAGCAATGGAAGGGCGCGCGCCCCATGCTGCCCGACGGGCCACCGGTCATCGGGCCGAGCGGCGTGCCGGGCGTGTGGCTGAACCTCGGCCACGGTTCCAGCGGCTGGGCGCTGTCGTGCGGAAGCGCGCGCGTGCTGGCCGACATGGTGGGCGGCCGCGCCTCCGAAATCGACCTCGACGGGTTGGGGCTGGAGCGGCTACTGCTCGCTTGACCGGCGGCACATCGCGTGCAGCTCGCCGGGCCCAGAATCAGCGCATGCAGCGCATCGATCCCGACCGCATTCCCGTCCCTCTTCCGCTCTTCGGCACGCCGACCACGCGGCGCCTCGAACAGGCGGCCGCAGCCACTCTGCCCCCACACACGCTGATGCAGCGCGCCGGCCTCGCCGTCGCGCGGCTGGCCATGGCCATCGCGCCGCATGCGCGCACCGTGTGGGTGGCCTGCGGGCCGGGCAACAACGGCGGCGACGGCTTCGAGGCCGCCCTGCATCTTCAGCAGCGCGGCTACGCACCGACGGTGACCTGGATCGGCGACCCATCGCGCTTGCCGACCGACGCGCTGGCGTCGCTGCGCCGCGCCCAGGCGGCCGGCGTCGCGATCGCCGACGAGCCGCCGGCCATGCCCGACCTGGTCATCGACGCCCTGCTCGGCCTGGGCAGCACACGCGCGCCGGAAGGCCGCATGACGCAGTGGCTGCAGCGCATGCACGAGGGCGCGGTGCCGGTACTGGCGGTCGACCTGCCCTCGGGCCTGGATGCCGACACCGGCCGCCATGCTATGGATTTCATAGCTGGCAGCGCCCGTCCCGCGGGCGCTGCAGCCCGTTTTTGCTTGAGCCTGCTGACCCTCAAACCCGGCCTGTTCACCGCCGAGGGCCGCGACTGGGCCGGCGAGGTCTGGTTCGAAGACCTGGGTTGCGGCCCCGCGCAGGGAATCGCCGCCGATGCGGAACTGGCCGCCACCCCGGCCGACCCGCCCCGTGCCCATGCCTCGCACAAGGGCAGCTACGGCGACGTCGCCGTGCTCGGAGGCGCGCCGGGCATGGCGGGTGCCGCGGTGCTGGCCGCAACGGCCGCGCTGCACGCCGGCGCCGGGCGCGTGTTCGTCGGCCTGCTGGGCGCCGAGGTGGCCTGGGACAGCACCCAGCCGGAGCTGATGTTCCGCGCTGCCGGCTCGCTGCCGGTCCCCGGGCAGACGCTGGTCTGCGGTTGTGGCGGCGGCGAGGCCGTGCGCGCCGTGCTGCCGCGCGCGCTGGCCCATGCGGGGCCGCTGGTGCTGGATGCGGATGCGCTCAATGCGCTGGCAGGGGACGCGCAGTTGCAGGCCCTTGTCGCAGCGCGCGAGGCCGCCACGGTGATGACGCCGCACCCGCTTGAGGCGGCGCGCCTGCTGGGCAGCGACACGCGCGGTGTGCAGGCCGACCGGCTGGCGGCGGCGCAGACGCTGGCCGAGCGGAACCGTTGCACGGTGGTGTTGAAGGGCTCGGGCAGCGTTGTCGCGCATCCCGGTGCGCGCCCATCGATCAACCCGACCGGCAACGCCTGGCTGGCCACGGCTGGCACGGGTGACGTGCTGGCCGGCATGGTGGGCGCGGCGCTTGCCGAAGGCCGCCCGCCGCGTGAGGCGGCGATCGCGGCCGTCTGGCATCACGGCGCGCTGGCCGATCGCTGGCCGACCGACCGGCCGCTGACGGCATCTGCCCTGGCACGCCGCGGCGCCTGAAAGAAAAACGGGCCCGAAGGCCCGCCCTGCTTGCGCGAGCAGCTATCGAAAAGATAGCAATCGCATGGTGCGGCGTCGTTCAGCCGCGCCCCACGAAGGGCATCTTGGTCGCCATCACCGTGTGGAAGAGCACGTTGGCCTCCAGCGGCAGGTTGGCCATGTAGAGCACGGACTGCCCCACCACGGCGACATCCATCGTCGGTTCGGTCGCGATCTCGCCGTTGGCCTGCGGCACGCCCTTCTGGAAGCGCGCAGCCAGCTCGGTCAGCGCGTTGCCGACGTCGATCTGCCCCACCGCGATGTCCCACTTGCGGCCATCGAGCGCAGCGGTCTTGGTCAGGCCCTGCACCGCGTGCTTGGTCGACGTGTAGGCGGCCGAGTTGGGCCGCGGCGTGGTGGCCGAGATCGAGCCGTTGTTGATGATGCGTCCACCCTGCGGCGTCTGCGCCTTCATCGTGCGGAAGGCCTGTTGCAGGCAATAGAACATGCCGTTGAGGTTGATGTCGACCACGCCCTTCCACTGCTCGGGTGTCCAGTCCTCGAACGGTCCCGGCGGGTTGCCCACGCCGGCGTTGTTGAAGAGCAGGTCGACGCGGCCGAAGCGCTCGACCACGGCGCCGAAGAGCGCCGCCACCGATTCGGGATTCGACACGTCGGTCGGCACGGTGAAGGCGCGCTCGCCGGCGCCGGATTCGTCGGCCACCGCGTCGAGCGGGTCGGGCCGGCGGCCCGCCAGCGCCACGCGCCAGCCGTCGTTCAGAAGGGCCAGCGCCGCCGCGCGGCCGATGCCGGTGCCGGCGCCGGTCACGATGGCGACGCCTTTCGAAGTCTTCTCACTCATGATTTGAATTTCCAAATGAACGCCCGGGGGAATTTCGGCATGCGCATCACGGCCGCGGCGTCTTGCGCTTCTTCCGCATCTTGCCGGCCGCGCTCTTGACGGCCGACTTCAGGGCCTGGATTGGAGATGACGACGTGCGATCGGCGCGGCCATCGCGCTCGGCCGACTTGGCCGCGGCCCTGCGCGACTGCCGCTTGTCCGACGCCTTGGCCGGCACGCCTGCATTGCCACCACCGCCCTTGTCCTTCGGTGTCCTGGCCGTCAGCTCCTCGCCCTCGCGCACCAGGCGGAAGTCGATCTTGCGGCCGTCCAGGTCGACGCGGCTGACCTGCACCCGCACCCGGCTGCCGATGGCGTAGCGGATGCCGGTGCGTTCGCCGCGCAGCTCCTGCCGCGCCTCGTCGAACTTGAAGTACTCGCCACCGAGTTCGGTGATGTGCACCAGGCCCTCGACGTACATCGCATCGAGCGTGACGAAGATGCCGAAAGTGGTGACGGCCGTGACCACGCCGCCGTACTCCTCGCCCAGGTGCTCGCGCATGTACTTGCACTTGAGCCAGGCCTCGACGTCGCGGCTGGCTTCGTCGGCACGGCGTTCGTTGGCGCTGCAATGCAGGCCGGCGGCTTCCCAGCCCTGCAGCTCCTTGGTCGGCACCACGGTGGCCTTGGCAGGCTTGCTCGTGGGCGCCTTCACCCGCGCCGCCAGGCGCTTGGCCAGCTTGGCCTGCGCCTCGCCCGGCGTCGGCAGCAACGGCAGCTGGTACTTCGTGTTGCCCAGGATGGCCTTGATCACGCGGTGCACCAGCAGGTCGGGGTAGCGCCGGATCGGGCTGGTGAAGTGCGTGTAGGCCTCGTAGGCCAGGCCGAAGTGGCCGCTGTTGATCGGGGTATAGATCGCCTGCTGCATCGAGCGCAGCAGCATGGTGTGGATCTGCTGCGCGTCCGGGCGCTCCTTGGTCGCCGCGGCGATGGCCTGGAATTCCGAGGGATGCGGCTCGTCGCTGATCGACATGCCCACGCCCATGGCCTTGAGGTAGCTGCGCAGGATCTCCTTCTTCTCGGGGGTGGGGCCCTCGTGCACGCGGTACAGGCCCGGGTGCTTGCCCTGCGCGATGAAGTCGGCGCGGCAGTCGTTGGCGGCGAGCATGGCCTCCTCGATCAGGCGGTGCGCCTCGTTGCGCACGCGCGGCACGATCGTCGCGATGCGGCCGGCGTCGTCGCAGATGATCTGCGTCTCGGTGGTCTCGAAGTCGACCGCACCACGCTTGCCGCGCTGCTTGAGCAGCGCGCGGTACACGTCGGCGAGATTGATGAGGTCGGTGACGCGCTCCTTGCGCTTCGCCGCCTCGGGCCCTCTGGTGTTGGCCAGGATGGCCGCCACCTCGGTGTAGGTGAAGCGGGCGTGACTGAACATCACCGCCGGGTAGAACTGGTAGGCGTAGATCTCGCCTTCGGCCGTGACCAGCATGTCGCACACCATGCACAGGCGCTCGACCTCGGGGTTGAGCGAGCACAGGCCGTTGCTGAGCTTCTCGGGCAGCATGGGGATCACGCGGCGCGGGAAGTACACGCTGGTCGCGCGGTCGTACGCATCGATGTCGATGGCCGAGCCGGTCTTGACATAGGCGCTCACGTCGGCAATGGCCACCAGCAGGCGCCAGCCGTTGTTGCCGCGCGAGCGGCCGATCTTCGCGGGCTCGCAGTACACGGCATCGTCGAAGTCGCGCGCGTCCTCGCCGTCGATGGTCACGAGCGGCACGTCGGTGAGATCGATGCGCCCCTTCTTGTCGGTGGCACGCACCTTGTCGGGCAGCGCCTTGGCCTCGGCCAGGCAGGCATCGGAGAACACGTGCGGCACGCCGTACTTGCGCACGGCGATCTCGATCTCCATGCCCGGATCGTCGATCTCACCGAGCACCTCGGTCACGCGGCCGACAGGCTGGCCGAAGAGCGCGGGCGGCTCGGTCAGCTGAACGACGACGACCTGCCCGGTCTTCGCTGTGCCGGTCGCGCCCTTGGGGATCAGCACGTCCTGGCCGTAGCGCTTGTCCTCGGGCGCGACGAGCCAGATGCCGCCTTCGTGCAGCAGGCGGCCGATGATGGGTTGTTCGGGTCGCTCGACGATCTCCACCACGCGCCCCTCGGGGCGGCCGCGGCGATCCAGCCGCACGATGCGCGCCTTGACGCGATCCTTGTGCAGCACGGCGCGCATCTCGTTGGGCGGCAGGTAGATGTCGGGTTCGCCATCGTCGCGCTGCACGAAGCCGTGTCCGTCGCGATGGCCTTGGACTGTTCCTTCGATTTCTTCCAGCAAGCTGCCGGAGGGGCCTGTATTTTTGATATGATCTCCTTCGTTCCTGAAATTCAAAACATGACTGCAGCGCCGAACGGTACAGCAGTTATGAGGGCCCAGGTGGCGGAATTGGTAGACGCACTAGTTTCAGGTACTAGCGAGTAACATCGTGGAGGTTCGAGTCCTCTCCTGGGCACCAACAGATGAAGCCACCGGCTAACCCGGTGGCTTTTTTCTTGGCCGAACGCAGCCGCAGCCTCGTTCGACGCGCCGCAACGACGCGGCTCGGCCCGCGAGGCCGTCGCATCGGCGGATCGCAAGACGGCAGTCACTCGGCGGTTCGTTCGCACCTTCTCAGATCGGCACGCCGATCAGGTCGTGGCCCTCGGTCCCGACGATGCGGGCCCGCGTGAACTCACCGACCTTCAGTTGCTTGCTGATCTTCTCGGGCGGCAGCAGCCGCACGATGCCGTCGATCTCCGGCGCATCGGCATAGCTGCGGCCCAGGCCGCCCTTGCGACCGAGCGCAGGCGCCGAATCGACCAGCACCTGCATCGTGGCGCCGATGCGGCGCGTGAGCCGCGCGGTCGATACCGCCTCGGCCACTTGCATGAAGCGCGCACGGCGCGCCTCGCGTTCGGCCTCGGGCAGCATGCCGGGCAGCGCATTCGCAGTGGCGCCATCGACCGGACTGTAGGCGAAGCAACCTGCGCGATCGATGCCTGCCTCGCGGATGAAATCGAGCAGATGCTCGAACTCCGCTTCTGTCTCGCCGGGAAAACCGGCGATGAAGGTGCTGCGAATCACGAGTTGCGGGCACATCTCGCGCCAGTGCGCGATGCGCTCGAGGTTTTTCTCTCCGCTGGCCGGCCGCTTCATGCGGCGCAGCACGTCGGGGTGGCTGTGCTGCAGCGGCACGTCGAGGTAAGGCAGCACCTTGCCTTCGGCCATCAGCGGGATGATCTCGTCCACACTTGGGTACGGGTACACGTAATGCAAGCGAACCCAGGCGCCATAAGGCTCGGCGATCTCGCCAAGCGTGCGTACCAGTTCGAGCATGCGCGTCTTCACCGGCTTTCCGTCCCAGAAGCCGGTGCGGTACTTCACGTCGACGCCGTAGGCCGAGGTGTCCTGGCTGATCACCAGCAGTTCCTTCACGCCCCCCTCGAACAGCGCCCTCGCCTCCTTGAGCACGTCGCCCATGGGCCGCGACACCAGGTCGCCCCGCATCGAAGGGATGATGCAGAAGGTACAGCGGTGGTTGCAGCCTTCGCTGATCTTCAGATAGGCATAGTGCTTGGGCGTCAACTTGATGCCCATCGGCGGCACCAGATCGACGAAGGGGTCGTGCGGCTTCGGCAGATTGGCGTGAACAGCATCCATCACCTCTTGCGTCGCATGCGGTCCGGTAACCGCAAGCACGCTGGGATGCATCTGGCGCACCAGATTGCCGCCGTCATCGCCCGACTTCGCACCGAGACAGCCCGTGACGATCACGCGCCCGTTCTCGGCCAGCGCCTCGCCGATGGTGTCGAGGCTCTCCTTGACCGCATCGTCGATGAAGCCGCAGGTATTCACGATCACGAGATCGGCACCCTCGAAGGTCTTGGCCGTCTGGTAGCCCTCGGCGCTCAACTGGGTGAGGATGAGTTCGGAATCGGTGAGGGCCTTGGGGCAGCCCAGGCTCACGAAACCGACCTTGGGGGCAGCCGCGCTTCGTTCGGGGGAGACAACTTCGCTCATGCGCCTATTGTCCCAGTTCTGCGGCCGACGGGCCGCGAGGCGCAGCGGCGCTCAGGGGCGCTTCAGGCCGAAAGCGCCGAGCACCTGTTCGGTGTTCTTCTGCATCTGTTCCTGCATTTGCATGAACACGTTCTTCGACTGTTCGACGTAGCTTCCCATCAGGCCCTGCAGCATCGGCGACTGCATGCTCATGAAGTGCGACCACATCTCGGGCGTCAGCGTCTGCGCCTTCTCGGCCAGTTGCGCCTGCACCTCGGTCATCGCCTGGATGTTCTTCTCGAGGTACGGCCCCATGAAGCCCTGCATGGCCTGACCATAGAAGCGGATGATGCTGGCCAGCACCTGCTCGGTGAACATCGGCGCACCGCCCGCTTCTTCTTCAAGGATGATCTGCAGCAGGATGCTGCGCGTGAGGTCGTCGCCGCTCTTGGCATCGCGCACAACGAAGCTGGCGCCTTCGATCACGAGCTGCTTGACCTCCGCCAGCGTGATGTAGGCGGAGGTGTCGGTGTCGTACAGGCGGCGGTTCGGATACTTCTTGATCACTCGCTGCGGCGACTTGGAAGCAACCTTCTTGCTCTGCACTGCGGACTCCTTCAGATGGCGTGCCCCAAAGGGGGCTCGAGACATTCTCGGGAGACGTTTTGTTGCACCGCGCCAAGGTTTACCCTCACGGCCCCTCGGACCGGGCGATGCGAGCCCTCAGACGCTGGCGCTGGCGTATTCGGCGCCGCAGCTTCGGCACTTGGCAGTCTCGACGGCGCCATCCTCGCTGTCGTGGAAGCTCAGCAATGTCTTGGTGCCGCTGAAGACCCAGCACCGCGGGCAATGTTCGTGGCCCGCCACAGGCAGGTAGCCGCGTGCGCGCTGTTCGGCACGCTCCCGTGTCACCGTCATGCCGTGCAGACGCTCCGCAAGCGCAACATCTTCGGCCGCCATCGAATGGTGGCGGCCCGCTGCACGGTCGTTGATGCCGTACACCACACGGGCGAATTCCAGGGGCGCCTGGCGCAACAAGGCGGCCAGCCGCAGTTCTGTGCGCGTGGCGTCGACGGGGACTTCGGTCGGGCTGATCACGTGGGAACTTCAAAGAAGCCGGCCCTTGCGGCCAGGCTCCACGGCAAGGTACCACAACGCCATCGCCGCCGCCATCGACCCGATGGGCGATGGACGCCAGCCGGACCGCCGAAACGTGCGATACGCACGGCAGACGCCACATGGCCGCGGCACGAAGCGCCGCAGCGGCATGGATGACAAAGGGAAATTGGTAGGCGCGATTGGACTCGAACCAACGACCCCCACCATGTCAAGGTGGTGCTCTAACCAGCTGAGCTACGCGCCTAGGTTGTATTCGAGACCGCAAGTATAGCGCGAATTCACCCGCACTCTCAGCGGCGACGTGCAGAACGCACGCCGGCCACTCCGGTGACGATGCCCAGCACGTGCGCGAGCCGCGCGGTATCGGCGATCTCGACGGTGAAGGTCATCCACGCCGTGCCCTTCACCGACTGGGTCTGCACACCGATCACGTTCATCTTCTCGCGCGCGAACACGTCGGAGATGTCGCGCAACAGCCCCTGCCGATCGGCCGCCTCCACCGACACGTCGACGGCATAGACCGACTCGCCCGCAGCCTTCGGCCGCCCCCACTCGACATCGATGACACGTTCCGCATCGCGCACAGCCATCATGCGGAAGTTGCTGCAATCGGCGCGGTGGATGCTCACCCCATGCCCGCGAGTCACGAAGCCGCGGATCGCGTCGGGCGGTGCAGGCCGGCAGCACTTGGCCAGTTGCGTCATCAGCGACGACACGCCCACCACCAGCACCCCGCCCTTGCCGCCGTCGTTCACGCGCGGCTTGCGGATGAGCGGCGCCTCCTCGGCCGGCGTCGCCTCCTGCGGCCGCAGCAGGTTCTCGATGTTGCGCAGCGAGAACTCGTCCTTGCCCACCACCTCGAAGAGATGATCCGCCGAGCGGAAGCCCAGTTGAGAGGCCAGGTCCTCGAGCTTGAGTGCGGTCTTGCCCTCCCGCTGCAACAACCGCTCGACCGCTTCACGGCCGCGCGCGATCGTCTCGTGCGTGGCCTGTGCGTTGAACCATGCGCGCACCTTCGCACGCGCGCGGTGGCTGGCGAGGTAGCCCAGTTCGGGGTTCAGCCAGTCGCGCGACGGGCCACCCTCCTTCGCGGCAATGATCTCGACGGTCTGGCCGTTCTGCAGCGGCGTGTTCAGCGGCACCATGGCGCCGTCGATGCGCGCACCGCGGCAGCGGTGGCCGAGCGTGGTGTGGACGGTGTAGGCGAAGTCCACCGCCGTCGCGCCCTGCGGCAACTCGACGATGGCCGCATCGGGCGTCAGCACATAAATGCGGTCGTCGAACAGGCCCTGGCCCTGCTGGCCGCTGAGGTCGCGCTCCCAGGCCAGGAGCTGCCGCAGCACGGCGATCTTGGCGTCGTACTCTCCGCCGGCCCACACGCCCGCATACCCGCGCGGGCCCGCTTCCTTGTAGGCCCAGTGCGCCGCCACACCATGCTCGGCGTGGTCGTGCATCTCCTCGGTGCGGATCTGGATCTCGATCGGCTTGTCGGCCCGGCCACCGACCGCATCGCGCACCACGGTGTGCAGCGACTGGTAGCCGTTGGCCTTCGGTCGCGCGATGTAGTCGTCGAACTCCTCCACGATGGGCTGGAAATGCGAATGCACCCAGGCCAGCACGGCGTAGCAGTCCTTCACATCGGGCACGATCACGCGCAACGCCAGGATGTCGAACACCTGGTCGAAGTCCAGCGACTTGCCGCGCATCTTCTTGACGATGCTGTAGATGTTCTTGGGCCGGCCCTGCACGGTGGCTTGAATGCCCTCGCGCTCGAGTCCCTGCTCCAGCCGCTCGCGCAGTTGCGCGACGTAGCCTTCGCGCTCGATGCGCTTCTCGTCGAGCAGGCGCGCGATCAGCTTGTAGGTCTCCGGCTCGAGGAAGCGGAACGACAGGTCCTCGATTTCCCACTTCACCTGCCAGATGCCGAGGCGGTTGGCCAGTGGTGCGAAGACCTGCAAGGACTCGCGCGCCAGGCTCTCGGGCACCGGCTGCTTGATGGCGGCCGCATGGCGCAGCGTCTGAAGCCGCGATGCCAGCCGCAGCATGACCACCCGCAGGTCGCGCGAAAACGCAAGCAGCATCTTGCGCACGTTCTCCGTCTGGCCGGCGGCGCCTTCGTGCAGGTGCACGGCGCTGCGCGTCTGCTTCTGCACCTGCACGAGCTTGGTGGTCTCCACCGCCAGCGACGCGAAGTTGTCGCCGAAGACCTTGGCGATGACCTCCTGCGGCCGATTCAGGTGCTGGCACGAGTACACGAGATACGTGGCCGCCTGCATCGCTTCCGATCCGCCCATCGATGCCACGATCGCGGCCACCGCGTCGGCATGCGCGAGGGTGTTCTCGCCGGTGTCGAGCACCTCGTCGGCGATCAGCGGGGCCGCAAAGAGCCGCGCGCGCTCCAGCATGTTCGCCATCGCGGGCGCCTGCGCGGTGGCGGCCGACAAGGCGTGGTCGGCAATGGCAGGCTCTGACACGGACAAACTCTCTGAAACCAACGAACACTCAATCCAGAAGAAAGGACACCACGACGGCGGACTGGCGCGGGTCGACGAAGGTCGGCGCATGGCCGACGCCCGAGAACTCCACGAGCCGGGCCTTCGGTCCGCGTTGGCTCATCTGCCGGGCGGTCGCCGCGGACAGCAGGTCGGACTCCGCACCGCGCGTGAGCAAGGTGGGGGCATGGATGCCGTCGTAAAGAGCCCAGGTCGCCACTTCGGCCTGCGCAGCGATCTCGGGCGTGATGGTACGGATTGCAGTGGCGATGGCCGGGTCGTAGTGCAGCACCACGGTGCCATCGCCGGCTGCCGCGGCTTCGTCGACCTTGGTGCGTCCATCGGCGCTGCGCGCACTCGCCGGCACCACCATGGGCGCCGACAAGGCCAGCCACTGCTGCGCTGTGTGCGGCCCGAAGGTGGTGGAGAGCTGCCATATGGCATTGGCCGCGGCCTGCACGCTGGCGTAGCGGCCGCCCTGCCCCACATAACTCGCGATCCGCGCGATCGCCTCGGCTTCGATGGCGGGCCCCACGTCGTTGAGCACCAGCCTGCGCACCGGCGCCGCAAGGGGCAGTTCGGCATGGCCGGCAAGCACCATGCCGATGAGGCCACCCATGCTGGTGCCGACCACATCGAGTCGCTCGATCGGCTGCGCCGCATGCAGTTGCGCAAGCAGTGCGACCATGTCGGCCGCGTACTGCGGCACCTGGTAGCCCATGGGATCGGCGAGCCAGTCGCTGCGGCCGCGGCCCACCACGTCTGGGCACACCACCCGCAGGCCGCCCTCGGCACGCGCCAGCAGTGCCTGCGCAAGCACATCGAAATCGCGCCCCTGGCGCGTGAGCCCGTGAAGGCACAGCACCACATGCGCGGCGTCGGGGTCGCCCCACTGCCAATACGCCATGCGGTGGCCGCCTCTGGCATCGGCGCAAGCCACGAATTCGAGTGCCGGTTGGGTCATGTCCTGGGGTCCGTCTTGCTGCGGATAATCGCGCGGTTCATCCTAATTGATCCGGAGATCGCTCATCATGCTCAAAGGCAAAACTGCCCTCGTGACAGGGTCCACCAGCGGCATCGGCCTCGGCATCGCCAAGGCCCTCGCGCAGCAGGGCGCCAACATCGTGCTCAACGGTTTCGGCGATGCCAAGGGCCCGCAGGCCGAGATCGAAGCGCTGGGCGTGGCCAGCGCCTACCACGGCGCCGACATGAGCAAGCCCGCCGAGATCGAGGACATGATGAAGTTCGCGGCCTCGACGTTCGGCCGCGTCGACGTGCTGGTGAACAACGCCGGCATCCAGCACGTGGCGAAGGTGGAGGACTTCCCGGTCGAGAAGTGGGACGCGGTCATCGCGATCAACCTCACCAGCGCCTTTCACACCACGCGTCTCGCAATCCCTGCGATGCGCGAGGCCAACTGGGGGCGCGTGATCAACATCGCGTCGGCCCACGGCCTCGTGGCGTCGGCGCAGAAGTCGGCCTACGTCGCGGCCAAACACGGCATCGTCGGGCTGACCAAGGCGGTGGCACTGGAGACCGCGACGACCGGCGTGACCTGCAACGCCATCTGTCCCGGCTGGGTGCTGACGCCGCTGGTGCAAAAGCAGATCGACGACCGTGCCTCGCGTGAAGGCATCAGCGTCGCACAGGCACAGATCGACCTGCTGAGCGAGAAGCAGCCGTCGCTGCAGTTCACCACCGTCGAGCAGCTTGGCGGCCTGGCGGTGTTCCTGTGCTCGGCGGCTGCCGACCAGGTGCGCGGCGTGGCCTGGCAGGTGGACGGCGGCTGGACGGCGCAGTAGCGGAGGCTTTCCGACGGCTCTGCGTCCAGCGGGCGCCGGCCCGTCTCAAGGCGGCTCGGCGGCGCCCACACCCGCCTACTTGAGCTGCACCGACCCCGAGACGTTGACCACCACCGTGGTCTTGCCGGCCTCGACCGGGATGGGCGCATCGGCGGCCGAGAAGGACTTCGCCTCCGCCGCCATCATGCGCGGGCGGATCGGGCCGCCCTCGTTCGCGTTGACCGACACCTCGCGCAGCGTGTAGCTGCCGAAGCCGAAGTCCTTGGCCAGTTCGGCCGCCTTGCGCTTGAAGTTCTCGATGGCCTGGGTCTGCGCCTCGCCCTCGGCTTTCAGCCGCTGCTCGCGGCTGAGCGCGAAGCCCACGTTGCCCACGCTCAACGTGGTGATGCGGCCCGCCGCACGCGTGATGCGTGGGAAATCGCGCCCTTCCAGCACAAGCTCGGCGCTGCCCTGCCAGCCGTTGATCTTGCCGTCGCGCGTATAGCGCGGCGACAGGCTGAAGTTGCCGGTGCGCACGTCCATCTGGCCGGGTTGCGCGTCTTTCTTGGCCTCGGCCAGCGCGGCGTCGATGGCGGTCCGCAGTTGGTTCTGCACCGTCGCCGCATCGGTGGCGTCGCGCGTCGTGACCAGCGTCATGTTGAGCAAATCCTGCTGCACCTCGACCGTGCCGTTGGCGGACAGCTGCAGCACGTTCTGCGGCTGCGCGGGCCCGCTATTCTGGGCAAATACGGCGCCAGCGCCCGCCAGTGCTGCGCAAGCCGCTATCAACTTAATAGCATTCAAGACAATGTTCTCCCGTCGGATGGATGAAGGAAAGAGCGCCGACGCCGGCGCCGTGGGCGCGATGCGTTCGCAGCTACTGCCGCGAGCCGACCCAAGGGAAGAGCGCGCGCCAGCCGCCACCCGCATTCTGTGGGGTAGCACCGTGCGGTCCCGGCACAGCGGCCGAATCGGCCGTCTGCGTCGCGTCCGGCCGAGTGGGCCATTGGCTGCGAACCTGTTCGCGCAACTGCGCGCGCTCGGCCGGCGTCAGGCGGCGGCCCGCCACGGCTTCGTCGTGCCGGATCTCCTCGCGTTGCTCGGCGCGATGGGCGGCCACTGCGGCACGAACCTCGTCGCGCCGCGGCCCCCCCACCTTCATGAATTCCGCCGAGGCGGCAAGCGGCAACGCTGCGCCCAGCGCCAGGATCAAAGAAAACAGGGGCCGGAAAGCCAGGGGCATCGGAGGGTGTCGGTGCATCAAGGAAACCGACTGTGCCACTGCTGCGTATCCCCTCGGCGTCGCGTCCGCGAGCCCAGGCAAGTTTTGTAACTTAGTGTCAGACAAGGTCGTTTTCGGCCGGGATGAGGACGCAACGCCTTCAGAATCGCCGCTGTTACAAATTCATCCTTGGGAACTGTTGCTCAAATGACTCAAGCACCCGCCCGCACCGACAAGATCGTCATCGTCGACGACGACGCCCGCATCCGTGACCTCCTGCGCCGCTACCTCACGCAGGAAGGCTTCGAGGTCATCGTGGCGGAAGACGGCAAGGCGCTGAACCGGATCCTCCTGCGCGACACCGTCGACCTCATCGTGCTCGACCTGATGATGCCCGGCGAGGACGGCCTCTCCGTCTGCCGACGCCTGCGCGCCGCCAACGACCGCACGCCCATCATCATGCTCACGGCCAAGGGCGAGGACGTGGACCGCATCGTCGGCCTCGAAGTCGGCGCCGACGACTACCTGGGCAAGCCTTTCAACCCGCGCGAGCTGCTGGCCCGCGTGCATGCCGTGCTGCGCCGCCGCCCGCCGCAGGAAGCGCCCGGCGCCCCGTCCACCGAGAACGAGACGGTGAGCTTCGGTCCCTTCGAGTTCGACCTCGGATCGCGCACGCTCAAGAAGGACGGCGAGGAGCTGTCCCTCACGACCGGCGAGTTCGCCATGCTCAAGGCCCTGGTGCGCCATCCGCGCCAGCCGCTGTCGCGCGAGAAGCTCGCCCAGCTGGCCCGTGGCCGCGAGTTCGAGCCCTTCGACCGCAGCCTCGACGTGCAGATCTCGCGCCTTCGCAAGCTGATCGAGTCCGACGCCGCGGCGCCGCGCTACATCCAGACAGTCTGGGGCGTGGGCTACGTCTTCGTGCCGGACGGCACCGCCTGATCCCGTGGCGGCCCACGCGGGATCGCCCGGCCCCGACACGACGCAACCCAGTCCGTTCGGCGAGGAGGGTGCGTCGGTCACGATGCCCAGCCCGCTGGAGCTGACGGAGCGCGTTCGCCGTCGCAACCGGCTCCGGCTGGGCTTCAGCCTCTTCTGGCGCACCTTCTTCCTGCTGTCGCTGCTGCTGATGGTCTGCATCTTCGGCTGGCTGCAGACCTTCCGCGCCTTCGAGGACGAACCCCGCGCCGTGCAGACGGCGCACCAGATCGCGTCGCTCGTGAACCTCACGCGCGCTGCGCTCGTGTACTCGGACGCCATCACCCGCGTGTCGCTCATCAAGACGCTGGCCGACCAGGAAGGCGTGCGCATCCTGCCGCGCGAGCCGAACGATCGTTTCGAGGCCTACACCAGCGGCACGCTCGACCGCCGCGTGACCGAGGAGCTGATGGACCGCCTGGGCGAAGGCACGACCATCGCCAGCCGCGTGAACGACGACGCCGGCCTGTGGATCGGCTTCACCATCGACACCGACAACTATTGGCTGCTGCTCGACCCGACGCGGTTCTCGCGCGTGGGCGGGCGCACCTGGCTCACCTGGCTGATCACCGCCGTGGCGCTATCGCTGGCGGGGTCGGCCATCATCGCGCGCTTCATCAACCGGCCGCTCAAGCAGCTGTCGCGGGCCACCTCGCAGGTGCGCGAAGGCGAGTACGAAGCCAACCGCCTCGACGAGCACGCCCGCACCGCCGAGATCCGCGCGGTGAACATCGGCTTCAACCGCATGGCCGACCAGCTCGCCAAGATCGAGCAGGACCGCGCCGTGATGCTGGCCGGCATCTCGCACGACCTGCGCACGCCGCTGGCCCGGCTGCGGCTGGAAACCGAGATGAGCGTGGCCGACGAGGACGCCCGCGCCCACATGGCGGCCGACATCTCGCAGCTCGATGCCATCATCGACAAGTTCCTCGATTACGCGCGGCCCGACCACGTGCAGTTCAAGCCGGTGCTGCTGCGCGATGTGATCGACGCCTGCACCTACGCCGTGCAGGACTACGAGGACGTGGAAATCAAGGTCGACGTCGCCAAGGACCTGGCCGTGATGGCCGACGACGTGGAGCTCACCCGCGTGATCTCCAACCTGCTGGAGAACGCGCGCCGCTACGGCAAGACGCCCGGCAAGGACGTGGCACAGATCAACATCCAGGCCCAGGCGCACAACGATGCCGTGCTGCTCAAGGTGCGCGACCACGGCGCCGGCGTGGCGCCCGCCCTGCTCTCGCAGCTCACCAAGCCATTCTTCCGCGGCGACGTGGCCCGCACCTCGGCCGCCGGCGCCGGGCTGGGCCTGTCGATCGTGGCCAAGAACATCGAGCGCATGGGCGGGACCTTCGCGCTCACCAGCACGCCCGGCCGCGGCTTCGCGGCGCACATCCGCATGCAGCGTGCTTCCACGCAGGCCGCGACGGCCAACAAGGACGAGCCGGCCGAGACGGCCTGATCTTGTGAGCCAAATCGGCCCGCAACGCCCACGAGGCGGGCGCGAGCAGCTATCGATTCGATAGCATTCAGGCCAATCAGCGGTGCAGCAGCACCGCGGCGCGGGCCTCCATGGCGCGGCCCTCGCCCACCGGGCCGAGCTTCTCGGCGGTCTTCGCCTTCACGTTGACCTGCACCACATCGAGCGTCAGCAACTGCGCGATTCGCGCGCACATCGCCGGAATGTGCGGCGCGAGCTTGGGTGCTTGCGCGACGATGGTGCTGTCGACGTTGCCGACCTGCCAGCCGGCCGCGCGCACGCGGCGCGCCGCTTCGGCCAGCAGAACGCCCGAATCGGCACCGCGGAACTGCGGGTCGGTGTCGGGGAAATGGCGGCCGATGTCGCCCAGCGCCGCCGCACCCAGCAAGGCGTCGGTGATGGCATGCAGCAGCACGTCGGCATCGGAATGGCCGAGCAGCCCCGTGCTGTGGGGGATCTCGATGCCGCCCAGCACGAGCCGGCGGCCGGCCACGAGCTGGTGGACGTCCCAGCCCTCGCCGATGCGGAAGGGAAAGCCGGTGGATGCGTTGGGCATGTTCATGGCGGTGCGGCGCGGCGACTCGCGAGCACGGCGGCGGCCAGCGCGAAATCCTCGGGATAGGTGACCTTGAAGTTCTGCGCGCTGCCCGGCACCAGGCGCGGCGCGGCGCCGGCGGCCTCGATGGCGCTGGCCTCGTCGGTCACGCGCTCGCCGGCCTGGTCGATGGCGGCGGCCAGCGCGCCGAGGCGGAACATCTGCGGCGTCTGCGCCAGCCATTTGTCGCTGCGATCGAGCGTCGCCTGCACGCGGCTGTCGACGGTGGCCACCTTCAGCGTGTCGGGCAGCGGCAGTGCCAGCAGCCCGCCGACGGCATCGCTCTCGCACGCGGTGATCAGCGACTCGATCTGCGCCGGCGTGACGAGGCAGCGTGCGGCGTCGTGCACCAGCACCCAGTCGTCTTCATGGGCGCCATCGGCCAGCAGCGCAGCGAGCCCGTTGCGCACGCTGCCCGCGCGCGTGGCACCGCCGACGTGCAGGAGGCGCTCGCCCGACCGCGGGAAATCCGGCAGCACGCGCTGCACCAGGGCGTCCCCCGGCGCCACCGCGAGCGCGATCGTCGCAAACCGGGCGCCGAGCGCCCGGAAGGCGTCCAGCGTGTGCCCGACCAGCGCCTGACCGGCCAGCGGCTCGTACTGCTTGGGCCCCGCGACGCCCGCCCGGCTGCCGATGCCGGCCGAGGGGATGAGGACGTGAAAGCGCGGGGAAGGCATGGGGGTCGGGAAGGCCGGCAGCCGGTAGCGACGGCGCCAGCGAAGAATGGGGCGCCATTCTAAAATCGTGCCCCTCGACACCCCTCGCCGCACGGCGCGGGGTGTTTCGCATTGCCTGGCTTCCTGCATGGACCTCCCCACCCTTCCCTCCGGCAAGCGCTTCACGCTGCCGCGCCCGCCCGCGTCGAGCGACGCCCTGCTGCTCGCCCGGCTGGCCGAGCGCGAGAAGGCCGCCGGCCGCGTGACGGCGGTGTTCGCCGCCGACGCCACCGACACCCAGCGCCTGGTCGACGAGCTGGCCTTCTTCGCGCCCGAACTGCGCACCGCCGTCTTCCCCGACTGGGAGACGCTGCCCTACGACGCCTTCTCGCCGCACCAGGACCTCATCAGCGAGCGCCTGGCCACGCTGTGGCGCATCCTTCAGCGCGACCAGACGGACGGCGTCGACGTGGTGCTGGTGCCCGCCACCACGGCGCTGTACCGCGTCGCGCCACCGAGCTTCATGGCGGGCTACACCTTCCAGTTCAAGACCGGCCAGAAGCTGGACGAGGCGAAATTCAAGGCCCAGCTCACGCTGGCCGGCTACAGCCATGTGACGCAGGTCGTGAGCCCGGGCGAGTACGCGGTGCGCGGCGGCCTGATCGACCTGTTCCCGATGGGTTCGCCGCAGCCCTTTCGCGTCGACCTGTTCGACGACGAGATCGATTCGATCCGCACCTTCGACCCCGACAGCCAGCGCAGCCTGTACCCGGTGCCCGAGGTGCGGCTGCTGCCGGGCCGCGAGTTCCCGATGGACGACGACGCGCGGGCGCGCTTTCGCAGCCGCTGGCGCGAGCTGCTCGAAGGCGACCCGACAAAGAGCCGCATCTACAAGGACATGGGCAACGGCGTCGCGACCGCGGGCATCGAGTACTACCTGCCGCTGTTTTTCGACGAGACGGCAACGGTGTTCGATTACCTGGGCGCCGATGCGACGCTGGTGCTGCACGGCGACCTCGAGGGTGCATTCCAGCATTTCTGGCAGGACACGCGCGAGCGCTTTCGCCTGGTGCAGGGTGACCCCGAGCGGCCAGCCCTGCCGCCCGATGCGCTCTTCCTGTCGGCCGAGCAGTTCTACGGCAAGACCAAGGCGCATCCGCAACTCGCGATCCGCGCAACCGTTCAGGCTGAGCCTGTCGAAGCCCGGGCCGGCGCTTCGACAGGCCCGGCGCGAACGGGTGGTGGCGAACCAAGCACTTCGCCTTTCACCGAATTCGACAGCCTCCCTCCCCTGGCCGTCGTGCGCGGCGCCGACGACCCGCTCACGCGCCTGAAGGACCACATCCGCAACACGCAGCACCGCGTGCTGGTGCTGGCGGAGAGCGAGGGCCGGCGCGAGAGCCTGCTGGACTTCCTGCGCGCCAGCGGCGTGCAGCCGCCGGCCTTCGACTCGCTGGCCGAGTTCGAGGCTGCCACCGACGAGAAGGTGGGCATCGCCACCGCGGCCCTCGCGTCCGGCTTCGTCTGGCTCGAGACCGGCATCGATTTCGTCACCGAGACCGAGCTCTTCGCCACCCAGCCCACCACGCGCCGCCGCGGCAAGCGGCAGGAGCAGACCAGCGACGTCGATGCGCTCATCAAGGACCTGTCGGAGCTCAATGTCGGCGACCCGGTGGTGCACAGCGCCCATGGCATCGGCCGCTACCGCGGGCTGATCAACATGGACCTCGGCTCGAAGAACGCCGACGGCACGCCCGCGCTGCAGGAGATGCTGCACCTGGAGTACGCCGACAAGGCCACGCTCTACGTGCCGGTGTCGCAACTGCACCTGATCAGCCGCTACACCGGCGTGTCGGCCGACGAGGCCCCGCTGCACAAGCTGGGCTCCGGCCAGTGGGAAAAGGCCAAGCGCAAGGCCGCCGAACAGGTGCGCGATGCCGCGGCGGAGCTGCTCAACATCTACGCCCGCCGCGCCGCGCGCGAGGGCCATGCCTTCCGCTTCTCTGCTGCCGACTACGAGGTCTTCGCCAATGATTTCGGCTTCGAGGAAACGGCCGACCAGAAGGCCGCGATCCACGCCGTGATCCAGGACATGGTTTCGCCGCGGCCGATGGACCGGCTGGTGTGCGGCGACGTGGGCTTCGGCAAGACCGAGGTGGCCCTGCGCGCTGCCTTCGTGGCCGTGACCGGCGGCAAGCAGGTCGCCTTTCTCGCGCCGACCACGCTGCTGGCCGAGCAGCACTACCAGACGCTGGTCGACCGCTTCTCGAAATGGCCGGTCAAGGTGGCCGAGATGAGCCGCTTCCGCTCGGCCAAGGAAATCACCGCGGCCGGCAAGGGCCTGGCCGACGGCAGCGTGGACATCGTGGTCGGCACGCACAAGCTACTCAGCGAATCGGTCAAGTTCAAGAACCTGGGCCTGCTCATCATCGACGAGGAGCACCGCTTCGGCGTGCGCCACAAGGAGGCGATGAAGGCGCTGCGCGCCGAGGTCGATGTGCTCACGCTCACCGCCACACCGATTCCGCGCACGCTGGGCATGGCACTCGAGGGCCTGCGCGACCTGAGCGTGATCGCCACCGCGCCGCAGCGGCGCCTGGCGATCAAGACCTTCGTGCGCAACGAGGGCACCGGCGTGATCCGTGAGGCGGTGCTGCGCGAACTGAAGCGCGGCGGGCAGGTCTACTTCCTGCACAACGAGGTCGAGACCATCGAGAACCGGCGCCAGAAGCTGCAGGAAATCCTGCCCGAGGCACGCATCGCCGTGGCCCACGGCCAGATGCCCGAGCGCGAACTGGAGCGCGTGATGCGCGACTTCGTGGCGCAGCGCTACAACATCCTGCTGTGCTCGACCATTATCGAGACCGGCATCGACGTGCCCACGGCCAACACCATCGTCATCAGCCGCGCCGACAAGTTCGGCCTGGCACAGCTGCACCAGCTGCGCGGCCGCGTCGGGCGCAGCCACCACCAGGCGTATGCCTACCTCATGGTGCCCGATACCGAGGGCCTGACCAAGCAGGCCGCCCAGCGGCTCGACGCCATCCAGCAGATGGAAGAGCTGGGCAGCGGCTTCTACCTCGCGATGCACGACCTGGAGATCCGCGGTGCCGGCGAGGTGCTGGGAGAAAACCAGAGCGGCAACATGATGGAGATCGGCTTCCAGCTCTACAACGAGATGCTGTCGGAGGCCGTGAACTCGCTCAAGGCCGGCAAGGAGCCCGACCTGCTCTCGCCGCTGTCGGTGACGACCGAGATCAACCTGCACGCCCCGGCCCTGCTGCCCGACGACTACTGCGGCGACGTGCACCTGCGCCTGTCCTTCTACAAGAAGCTGGCCACCGCCAAGAACGCCGACCAGATCGACACGCTGCTCGAGGAACTGGTGGACCGCTTCGGCAAGCTCCCGCCCCAGGCCCAGACCCTCGTCGACGTGCACCGCCTGCGCGTGCTGGCAAGGCCCTACGGCGTGGCCAAGGTCGATGCCGCGCCGGGCATCATCAACATCACGTTCCGGCCCAATCCGCCGGTCGACCCGATGGCCATCATCCAGCTCATCCAGAAGAACAAGCACATCAAGCTGGCCGGCAACGAGAAGCTGCGCATCGAGCGCGAACTAAAAGAACCCCGCGACCGGGCCCAGATGGTGCGCGACGTGCTGCGCAGCCTGGGCCAGCCGCTCGTGAAGGAAACGACCCCCGCATGACCGTGATCACCGAACATTCCCCCGGCCTCGTGTTGCGCGGCGTGACGTCTCCGCTGCGCTTGGCCGACTTCCGCCTCATCGCCTTCGACATGGACTCGACGCTGATCAACATCGAGTGCATCGACGAGATCGCCGACGCCGTCGGCAAGAAGGCCGAGGTCGCGGCCATCACCGAAGCCACGATGCGCGGCGAGATCAAGGACTTCAAGGAAAGCCTGCGCCGGCGCGTCGCCCTGCTCGAGGGCGTGCCGGTGACGGCGCTGCAGCAGGTGTATGACGAACGCCTGCGCCTGAATCCTGGCGCCGACACACTGGTGGCTGCCTGCAAGGCCGCCGGCCTGAAGGTGCTGCTGGTGTCGGGCGGTTTCACTTTCTTCGCCGACCGCGTGAAGACTCGGCTGGGCATCGACTTCGCGCGCTCCAACCTGCTCGAGGAAGCCGACGGCCAGCTCACCGGCCGGGTGGTCACGCAGTCGTGGGGCGACATCTGCGACGGCGCCGAGAAGCGCCGCACGATGCTGGAGGTCGCGTCGCTGATCGGCGCCTCGCCGGCGCAGTGCATTGCGGTGGGCGACGGCGCGAACGACTTGCCGATGATGGGCGAGGCCGGCCTGTCGGTGGCCTACCACGCCAAGCCCAAGGTGCGCGAGCAGGCGATGGTGGCGATCGACGAAGGTGGACTGGACCGCTTGCTGGACGTGGTGCGGGCCTGAGGCCAGGCCATCGTTGCTATCGTTTTCGTAGCTGCTCGCGCAGGCAGGGCGGGCGCTGCAGCCCGATTTGGTTCAAATTTCGTCTTCGGCGGCGACATCGCTCTCAGCGGCCGCAGCGTTCCGCGCCGCCGGCCGTGCCGTGAATTCCACGTAGATCTGCGGCTGCTGCGTGCGCGCCGCCTCGTCGATCAACGCGTTGAGCGACGCCAGGTTCACGGCCTGCGCCTCGTCGGCATTGAGGCCGAAACGGCAGTCGAATTCCCAGTGGTGCGCGCCCTCGGGCAGCGGATGGCGGCGGTCGCGCTTGAGCGCCTTGCGGATGTCGTGGCGGATCGCATCGAGCACACGGTCCGGATGCCGGCCCTCGATCTTCAGGGGAAAGGTTTTTCTCATGCGCGATCGTATCGCGCGGCCCTGGCGTTCCGGACCTGCGTACAGTCGACCCCTCGACGACACCGCAGGAGATCAGGACATGGCGCGCGCAAACGACTGGGCAAGCAAGGTGATGGCGCTGGTCCATGGCGGCAACACCGCTGCCGCTATCGCGCAGATCAAGGTCGCACCGAGCGTGAAGGACCTGCAGGCGCTCGCAACGATCATGAAGCTGTCGCGCCTGACCGGCAAATACCGCCACCTCGATGCGGCGATCGAAGAGAACCTCGCCCTGCTTTCGGCGCCGCGGCTGCATCGGTCGCCCTGAGGCCGCCGCCGCGGAAGACGATGCCCCCGGCCGAATCAGCGGAATCGGACGGTGAGCGGCGACAGCGGCGCGTCGAAATGGCCGGTCCAGGTCTGGCCTGCCTCCACGGGCCAGGCGTCGGTCCAGGTTCCGGTGGTGACCACGTCGCCCGGTTGCAGCGCAGGTGCGCCGGGGCATCGCGCCAGTTCGCGTGCGAAATGCAGCAGGGCGTGCAGGGGGCCGTCGAGCACGTTCACGCCCTGCCCTTGCTCGACCACGGCGCCACCGCGCGCCAGACGCACTGTCGCGGCGGCGAGTTGACGTTCCAGCCCTTCGGCATCGGCCGCGATCTCGCGCACCGGCACGCGCCGGCCCACCAGCAGGTGCGCATGCAACGAGCCGTCGGCGATCGGGTCGGCCGCCGCCACGAAGCGCCAGCCCGTCAGGTGCGATTGGACGATCTCGAAGCCGGGCGCGACCCAGTCGATGGCGTCGAAGAGTTGCAGCAGGTCGGCATCCCGTGCCGGCGTGGCGCGCAGGCCGAAGACCGCCTCAGGCTCCAGCCGCGGCTCGCAAGCCACACCGAGCGCGACCTCTCCTTCACCTTCGCACAGCGTCAGCGTGCTGTCGTAGACGGTGCCCCAGATCGGCGCGAAGACGTTGTAGCGCGGCCAGATCGAGCGGTTGGTGAAGCCGATCTTGAAACCTCGCGGGCGCTCGCCGCGGGCGATGCGCAGCGCGCGCACTTCCAGCTGGCGGCGGTATGCCGTGTCCAAGTCCAGGCCGGTCGGGCGCGCCCAGGGCGTGCCCTCGTCGTGGTGGCGCAGCAGCGTTGCGGCGGAAAGGGGGGCGGCGGTCATTCGCCGGATGATAGGTCGCACCGCGCAGCCACGACGCGCCATGCCAGCGCGGCACAACCCATGCAGAAGGCGGCGAGGCTGACCACCACGCGCCAGAGGTTCGCGCGATTCCACGCCTCGCGGGTCTGCGCCCAGTCGGCGGGCAAGGCCTGGGGGCTCCAGGACTCGGTGTAGGCATTGAGCGGCAGGTTGACCTGGGCAGTGAGCACGATCACGCCGAGCCCGTAGAGCACGCCGGCCGCCGCCAATATGCGCCACCATCCGTCGCGCCAGTGCGGCCAGGCCGCCAGCAGCGCCAGGGCGCCGATGAGGGGCGGCCCGAAGAAAAAGGTGAAGAACACCGGGTGCCGCACATGGCGGTTGAGCAACGACTGCACCTGCGCATAAAGGCTGCCGTCCATCTGGGCCGTGGCCAGGGCCACGTTCGCGCTGTAGGCCCAGAAGAATCCGGCCATCACGCCCAGCCAGACGATGGCCAGCACGTGGAGCGTGAGTTGCAGCGACAGCGAGCGAGATCGGAACATGGCGGGCCCATCGGATAGCGATGGCCGCCACTGTGCCGAGCCCTTGCGAACCGTGCCTTAACCCCGGATAAGGCCCACCTTCGCGCGCAGGCGCGAGAGCGAGACGTCCGTCATGCCGAGGAAGGACGCCAGGTGGCGCAGCGGGATGCGGCTCGCCCAATGCGGATGACGCTGCAGCAGGGCCGCATAGCGGCCGCGCGCATCGAGCTGGAGGAAGTCCTGCTCGCGCTGCATCTTGTCATCCAGAAGATGGGCCAGCGCGTGTTCTTGCAAGGCCGCCCAGGACGGCAGCCGATGCACCACCGGTGTCAGCACCGCCATCGGCAGTGCCCAGACCCGTGTCGTCTCGAGCGCAGCCATGAAAAAGGCCGACGGCTCGTTCCGCATGCGCGGGGTGAGCGGCCAGAGCCAACTGCCGTCGAGGTGGAAATTCTTGTTGCGCTCGACGCCGTCCACATCCAGGTAATACATGCGCACGGCGCCGGACTGCACCCAGAGCGCATCGCGCCAAGGATCGCCCGTGCTCAGGATGGGCTCGCCCCGAGCCAGTTCACGCGCGCGGCCGGCCGCCTGCAGTCCAGACAACTGCTGAGTCGAGACGCCCGGCAGCCACGCCTCGAGGGCCGAATGCCAGGGCGAAGCGTCGGGCGCAGTCAGAGCGCCTGGCCCAGCCGGGCGATGCCCTCGCGGATCTTGTCGACGTTGGCCGTCGCGAAGCTCAGGCGCAGCGTCGCCAGGTCGGGTTTCTCGGCGAAGAACGGCGCGCCGGGCACGAAGGCGACGCCCTTGTCGATCGCCTTCTTGGCAAAGGCGTTGGCGTCCTTCTCCTTGCCGCCCGCGCCGGTGAGCGCGGCCCAGAAGAACAGGCCGCCGTTCGGCTGGGTGAAGGTGATGGCTTCGCCCAGTTCGCGCTGAAGCGCCTCGCCCATGGCCTGTGCGCGGCCGGCGTAGACCTCGCGCACGTGGGCCAGCGTGGCCGGCATGCGGCCGCTCTTGAGGTACTGCGCCGCCGTGGCCTGCGCGAAGGTGCTGGTGTGCGCATCGCTGAACTGCTTGCACATCGTCGCCTTGGCCAGCAGCTCGGCCGGCGCGATCATCCAGCCGATGCGCAGGCCCGGGCTGAGCACCTTGCTCAGCGAACCGCAGTGCACGAGCAGCTCGCGGCTGCCCGGCATCTGTTCGCTCAGGGCCATGATGGACGGCGGCGGCGCCTCACCGAAGTACAGGTCACCGTAGGGATCGTCCTCCACGATCACGGTGTTGTGCTTGACCGCCATCTCCAGCACCTTCTTGCGGCGCTCCAGGCTCAGCATGGCGCCGCTGGGGTTGCCGAAGGTGGGGATGAGGTAGACGAACTTGGGCTTGTGCTCGGCGATGAGCTGCTCGAGCCTGTCGGTGTCGACGCCATTCGCATCGACCGGCGCGCTCACGAGCTGCGCGCCATAGAGGCGGAAGCACTGGATGGTGGCCAGGAAGGTCGGGCCCTCGACGATCACCTTGTCGCCGGGGGAGATCAGCGTCTTGCCCAGCAGGTCGAGCGCCTGCTGGCTGCCGGTGGTGACAATCAGGCCCGACGGATCGACCGCCACGCCCTTGGTCTTCATGAAGGCCGACAGCTGCGTGCGCAGCGGCTCGTAGCCTTCGGTGGCGCCGTACTGCAGCGCCCCGCCCGGCTCCTCGTCCAGGGCCTTGTTGGCCGCCTCCTTGAGCCCCTCGACGTCGAACATCGCGCTGTCGGGGAAGCCACCCGCGAAGCTGATGATGCCGGGCTTGCCCAGCAGCTTGAAGAGCTCGCGAATGGCGGAGGTTTCGACGTTGTCGAGGCGAGAGGCGAATTGCATGGTGGTGTCCGGAGAGGTGCGCAGCGGGGCGCGGGAGGCTGGCCGACATTGTGGCGAAATGCGTGCAGATGCGTTTATCGCCTCAAAGCGATTTATTGCATTTATCGCTCTGAAATGATATTTTTGCAGGTATCGCGAATCCACGGTACGGCGATGTCCACGAACCTGCCCCTGATCAATGCGACCCAGTTGTCGGCCCACCTCAAGTCGCTGCGCAAGGCCCAGGGCCTGACGCAGACACAACTGGGCGCTCGCATCGGGGTGAAGCAGACACGCATCGCCGACATCGAGCGCAACCCGGGCGCCATCGCGGTCGACCAGTTGCTGCAGTTGCTGCATGCGCTGGGGGCTCGCCTGGAGCTGGTGCCGCCCTCCCCGCCTGCAGTTGGGACGCAGGGCGACACCGCGGACTGGTGATCCATGGCCAGCCCCGCCTTGGACCTCTGGATGAATGGCGAGCACGTCGGAACCTGGCAGCACGGCCGCACAGGCACGGCCGTGCTGCGTTACGCGGACAGCTGGGTCAAGTCGCCGCAGGCCAGGCCGCTGTCGCTGTCGCTGCCGATACCGGCTGGTGCGAAGGAGCTGCGCGGGCCGGTTGTGGACCATTACTTCGACAACCTGCTCCCCGACAGCAACCGCATCCGCGAGCGCCTGCGCCGGCGCTTCGGCGCAGCCAGCACGACGGCACCGGATCTCCTGGCCGCCATCGGGCGCGACTGCGTGGGCGCCGTGCAGTTGCAGCCCCAGGGCCAGCCGCCTGCACCGCATGCCCGCATCGACAGCGAGGCGCTGAGCGACGACGAGGTCGCGCGTGCGCTGCGCCATGTCACCAGCGACCCCGTACTCGGCCAGGGCGGCGAGGACGCCGACGACCTGCGCATCGCTATCGCTGGTGCGCAGGAAAAGACCGCACTGCTGCGCATCGACGGGCGTTGGCACCGACCCCACGCCGCCACGCCCACCACACACATCCTGAAGCTGCCGCTCGGCCTCGTGGGCAACATGCGAGCCGACATGAGCACGTCGGTGGAGAACGAATGGCTCTGCGCCCGCATCATGGCGGCGCTGGGCTTTCCCGTCGCGGCGACGGAGATCGGTCGCTTCGGCGACCAGAAGGCCCTGGTGGTCGAGCGCTTCGACCGCCGATGGATGGCAGGCGGTCGCTGGATCGCGCGGCTGCCGCAGGAGGACTTCTGCCAGGCCACCGGCACGCCGGCGCACATGAAGTACGAGAGCGACGGCGGTCCCGGCCTGCGGGCCTGCCTGGCCCTGCTGGCCGCCAGCGACGACAGCCGTGCCGACAGGCTGTGTTTTGTGCTTGTCCAACTCGCTTTCTGGCTGCTGGCCGCCACCGACGGACACGCCAAGAACTACTCCATCGCGCTGCACCGCGGCGGACGCTATGCGATGACGCCGCTGTACGACATGCTGTCGGTCTGGCCGATCGTTGGGCGCGGGCCCAGCCAGGTGCCGCTGCAGCGGGTACGACTGGCGATGGCCGTGCGCAGCAAGAACGCGCATTTCAGGCTGCTCGAACTGCAGCCTCGTTGTTGGCAACTGCTGGCCACGCAGTCCGGCGTCGAAGGTGCCTTCGAGCGCATGCTCGCGCTCGTGCAGTCGGTGCCCGAGGCGTTGCGTCGCGTCGAATCGCAACTGCCCGTCGACTTTCCCGAGTCGGTCTGGTCGGCGATCAGCCAAGGCATGCTCTCGCAGTGCGAACGTTTCGACGCCGGCCTCTCAATACTCGGTACCAACGACAAGAACTGACTCCCACCCCCGATGAGAAAAGACCCCCATGCTCCCCACTCCGTGTGGTTCGCTGCCCCCCGAGGGGGCGCTTTTCATCTTGGGGCGGCCCGGCGATGAAAAAAGACACCATCGTCGCCTTCTTCGCCACCCTGCAGGCCGCCAACCCGGCACCGAAGACCGAGCTCGAATACACCACGCCCTTCGAGCTGCTGGCCGCCGTGCTGCTGTCGGCCCAGGCCACCGACGTGGGTGTGAACAAGGCCACGCGCAAGCTCTACCCGGTGGCGAACACGCCCCAGGCCATCCTCGAGCTCGGGCTGGAGGGGCTGGAGGGCTACATCAAGACCATCGGCCTGTACCGCAGCAAGGC
>JAFEEH010000223.1 GCA_018241185.1 Pseudomonadota bacterium
AGCACGTCGATGGACAGCGAGCACACAGACAGCACAACAAGCCGGTCAGCGCGAGCCTGAGCCGGAGAACGCAGGCCCGCGGCCGCCGCCAGCGCCCCAGCCGGTCGTGCCGGCCGATCCACCGGCAGCGCTGGAATCGGTCCCCATCAAGCGCCCAAAGCAGGCCAAGAGAAAGAAAGTAACGAACGTGACGATTTCGGCCCCAGCGCCCGCCCAGCAAGCGCTGCAGCCCGATTGCACTTTCACCCCTCGGATCACCTTGCGCCTCCTACAGCAGGCGCAAGCCGCATTCGGGACAATCTCCCTCATGGCCCAGTTCTTCGAAGTGCATCCCGACAACCCGCAACCCCGGCTGCTCAAGCAGGCCGCGGCGCTGCTCGCCAAGGGCGAGATCCTGGCCGTACCGACGGACTCGAGCTACGCGCTGGTCTGCCACCTCGACGACAAGGACGCGGTCGACCAACTGCGGCGCATCCGGCAGGTCGACGACAAGCACCACCTCACGCTGCTGTGCCGCGACCTGAGCGAGCTTGCCAACTACGCGCGCGTCGACAACCGCCAGTACCGGCTGCTCAAGGCCGCCACACCCGGCCCCTACACCTTCCTGCTCGAAGCAACCAAGGAAGTGCCGCGGCGCGTGAGCCATCCGCAGCGCAAGACCATCGGCCTGCGCGTGCCCGAGCACAAGGCGCTGGGCGAACTGCTGATGCTGCACGGCGAGCCGCTGCTTGCGACCACGCTCATCCCGCCGGGCGACACCGAGCCGCTCAACGACGCGGCCGAGATCCGCGAACGCTTCGAGAAGCAGATCGGCGGCGTCGTCGACGCGGGCGCCTGCGCTTCGGAGCCGACCACCGTGGTCGATCTCACGCCCATGGGCAGCGGCGACGACCCGGTGCTGGTGCGCAAGGGCCGCGGCCCCTTGGCGCCGCTGGGCCTCTGACCGCATCCAGCGCACGCGTGCGCAAGCCTGCCACGCGCCGGTTGCACGGCGGGCGCGCACCGGCCGTCTGAGACAATCCCGGCGTGGACTTCTCCAACCTCATCCAGACGGTGCTGATCTATGCCCTGCCGGTGCTCTTCGCGATCACCGTGCACGAGGCAGCACACGGCTACGTGGCCCGGCATTTCGGCGACGACACGGCCTACATGATGGGCCGCCTCACGCTCAACCCGCTCAAGCACATCGATCCCATCGGCACCATCGCGATGCCGCTGCTGCTGTACTTCGCCACCTCGGGCGCCTTCCTCTTCGGCTATGCGAAGCCGGTGCCGGTCAACTTCGGCCACCTTCGCCATCCCAAGCGCGACATGGTCTGGGTGGCGCTGGCGGGTCCGGCGTCCAACTTCGTCCAGGCGATTCTCTGGGCCGTGGTGTTCGTCGCGTTGCGCGGCTTCGGCGTGCAGGAGCGCTTCTTCATCGAGATGGCGCAGGCCGGGATGCTGGTCAACCTGGTGATGTGGGCCTTCAACCTCTTTCCGCTGCCACCGCTCGACGGCGGCCGCGTGCTGGCGGGCCTGCTGCCGCGCGGCGGCGCGCAGCAGATCATGGCCCGCATCGAGCCCTTCGGCTTCTTCATCGTGATGGGCCTCGTGATCGCGGGTATCGTCGGCACCTGGTGGCTGCGCCCTCTCATGAACGCTGGCTACTTTGTTCTTAATCTGATGATGTCTCCCCTGGTGGCGCTGCTGCGCTGAGCCAGACCACCCCGTCCCAATGCCCTTCCCCGCCACGGTCACCCGTTTCCTCACCGGCATCACCACCACCGGCACGCCGCACCTGGGCAACTACGTCGGCTCGGTGCGCCATTCGGTGCGCTTCAGCCAGCGCCCCGACGTGCAGAGCTACTACTTCCTGGCCGACTACCACGCGCTCATCAAGTGCGACGAGCCGGCGCGCATCCAGCGCTCGACACTGGAGATCGCCGCCACCTGGCTGGCCTGTGGCCTCGACCCCGAGCGCGTGACCTTCTACCGCCAGTCCGACATCCCCGAGATCCCCGAGCTCACCTGGTTCCTGAGCTGCGTGACGGGCAAGGGCGTGCTCAATCGCGCGCATGCGTACAAGGCCGCGGTCGACCGCAACAGCGCGGCCGGCCACGACCCCGACGCCGACGTCAGCGTGGGCCTGTTCATGTACCCGGCGCTGATGGCGGCGGACATCCTGATGTTCAACGCACACAAGGTGCCGGTGGGTCGCGACCAGGTCCAGCACATCGAGATGGCGCGGGACATGGGCAACAGCTTCAACCACCTCTACGGCGAGCACTTCACGCTGCCCGAAGCCGAGATCGACGAAGCCGTCGCGCTGCTGCCCGGCCTGGACGGCCGCAAGATGAGCAAGAGCTACGGCAACACGATCCCGCTGTTCACCCCGCGCGCGCAGTTGCAGAAGCTCATCGGCAGCATCACCACCGATTCGCACGCGCCGGGCGAGCCCAAGGACACCGAGGGCTCGGCGCTGTTCCAGATCTACCAGGCCTTTGCCGATGCTGCCGAAACCGAGGCGCTGCGCAAGGCGTACGCCGAAGGCATCGCCTGGGGCGACGCCAAACAACTGCTGTTCGAGCGCATCGATCGCGAAATCGCGCCCCTGCGCGAACGCTACGAAGCGCTGATGGCCGACCCGGCGCAGATCGAACGCATCCTCCGGGCTGGCGCCGAGAAGGCACGCGCGCTGTCGCATCCCTTCATGGGCCGCCTGCGCCACGCCGTGGGCCTGCGCAACCTGGCCGACCAGCCGGCGGCCAAGGGCGCGCACAAGGCCGCGAAGGCAGCGAGGCCGAGCTTCAAGCAGTACCGAGAGAAGGACGGCCAGTTCTACTTCAAGCTGCAGGACGCCAAGGGCGCATTGCTGCTGCAAAGCCGCGGCTTCGCGTCGCCGAAGGAAGCGGGTCGCGCGATCGGCGAATTGCAGCAGCAGCCGGCGGCCGCACTGGAATCGCTGGCTTCGCAGCTCGAACCGCTGGACAATGCGGCCCTGCGTGCCGCCATCGAAGCACTGGAGAAGCTCGCCGAGGCGAGTGGAGAATAAGGGACTGTTTCGCGTGGCCGGTGGCATCGACCATCACAAGGCAGCCTCAGGCTGCATCCGGCGCGCCTGTAAGCCAATGAAAAGAGCTACAACATGAGCATCTACGTCATCGACGACCACCCCCTGATGCGCGACGCCATCGTCATGGTGCTGCGCCGCCTGCGCCCAGCCGAGAACATCGTGGAACTGGAGCGCCTCGACAAACTGCCTGCGGGCGTCAAGCAGCACGGCGACCCCAAGCTGTTCTGCCTGGACCTGAAGCTGCCCGACGTGACCGGCGTGTCCGGCGTGATCGCGCTCAAGCAGGGCTACCCGGAGGTGCCGATCGCCGTGTACTCGGCCTCGCCTGCCGCCGACATGGAAGAAGCGTGCATCGAGGCCGGCGCCGACATCTACATCGAGAAGTCGGCCGGCTCCGGCGAACTCGCCGCGGCGCTCAAGGGCCTGCTGCAGGCCGATGCGGAAACCGAGGACACGGCCGCACCGGCCAGCCCCGGCAAGCTCTCCAAGCGCCAGACGCAGCTCATCGCCATGCTCGACCAGGGCATGAGCAACCGCGACATCGCGGCCCAGCTCGACATCAGCGAGCACACGGTGAAGGTGCACCTGTGGCGCCTGTTCCGCCGCCTGGGCGTGAAGAGCCGCACGCAGGCCCTGCACCATGCGCGCAGCCACGGGCTGCTGTCCTCCGGGTCGAACTGAGCGCGACAACCTCGCCCGCAACGCGAGCCGGCCTTCGGGCCGGCTTTTTTTATTGGACGGCGCGCGCCGTCAGCCGACCGCGCCGGAGATGCGGGTCTGCGCCTGCGCCTCGTCGGCATCGTGCAGCGCGACGCGGAACACGCTGCCCTTGCCCAGACGGGATCGCACGCTGACCGGGTGGCCGAGCGCATGCGACAGCCGCGCGACGATCGCCAGGCCGAGCCCGAAACCGTCGGACGTGCCGGCGTGGTCGGCCACTTTGTAGAACTCCAGGAACACGTCGCGCAGATGCTCGCGGGCGATGCCGATGCCGGTGTCCCACACCTCCACGCGCAGGCCGTCCCGCGTCTGGCGCGAAGTGAGCAACACGCCGCCTTCGGCCGTGTACTTGATGGCGTTGGACAGCAGGTTGCCCAGCATGCGCCGCACGCGGATCGGGTCGGTGAGCACCGTGCCCGGCGTCACACGCACCTTGAAGCGCAGGCCCTTGGCCTCGGCCACCGGGCGGTATTGCAGCTCCAGGTCATGCAGCAACTGGCCAACGTCCACGCGCTCGATGTGCAGCCGCACCTGGCCGGAGTCGATGCGCGCCAGATCGAACAGCGAGTCGAAAAGCGCATTGACCGCATGCGTCGCGCGCACGATCTTGGGCGCGATCTCCTGGACCAGCTCGGGCTCGTTGCGCAGCCAGTCGGCGTACAGCGACAAGGCAAGAACCGGCTGGCGCATGTCGTGTGCCGCGCTGGCCAGAAAGCGGTTCTTCATGGCCACCGCCGACACGGCAGCCTGCCGCTGTTGCGTGAGGGAGTTGATCAGGATGTGGTTGTGGAACAGCAGCTCGAAGCTGTTGCGTGCCGTCTCGTGAATGCGCCGGCCGGCGCGCAGCAGCAGCCACCAATGGAACAGGGGCAGCAGCAGGAAGCCGTAGTTGAAGTGCAGCTGCGCGAAGTTCAGCTCGACGATGCGAAACAGCACCGACACCACCATCGTGCCGAACAGCGTGTTCACATAGCGCTTGAGCAGCGGCGGGTGCAGTGCGAGGCTGTTCAGTGGGAAAGTCGCCGCGCCGGCCACGATCAGCCAGCTCATGAACTGGTTGACCAGCGGCGCCCGCTCGAAATAGATGAGGATCGACAGGCCCCAGGTCAGGGCACTGGCGCTCCAGAGGTAGCGATAGCGATGGATGAAGCGCTCCTGCGCTCCCGCGTCGCGACCGGCGTAGCGACGCGTGTACACGCGCTCGAACCACATGCGCCCCAGCGTCGACGCCGCGCCCAGCAGCAGCCAGACGACCAGCTGCCAGGTGGGCAGATAGCCCCAGCTCAGGGCGGCCATCGCCGGCATCAGCGCGGCCGAGAAGATATAGCTGCCGCGCGAAGCCCGCATGAGGCTGCGGATCAGCTCCCCGCGCACCCATGGTTCCGCCTCGTCCGCCGAGGCCGGCGCAGGCGCCAGGCTGGCGAAAGACGAGTTGCCGAGCCCTCCGAACGACGTGTTCCCTCTCATGGCGCACATCCTAGTTCAGCAATGCACCCCGGAGGGGCAAAAAAAAGACCCCTCGTCGAGGGGTCCCTGACAGCGGCCGTGGCCTGCTGGTTGACTGGCGGAGAGGGTGGGATTCGAACCCACGGTACGGGGAAACCGTACGCCTGATTTCGAGTCAGGTACATTCGACCACTCTGCCACCTCTCCACAAGACGCAAATTTGTCGAAGCCTGCGATTCTAGCAGGACTTCAGGCCCGCTCCGGCCCGCGTCGGCAACATCATGCGCTCAGCACCTCGAGCCCGCCCAGGTAGGGCTGCAGTGCCTTGGGCACGCTGAGGGAGCCGTCCTCGCGTTGATGATTCTCGAGCACCGCGACCAGCGCGCGGCCGACGGCCAGGCCGGAGCCATTGAGCGTGTGCAGCAGTTCGTTCTTGCCCTGCGCGTTCTTGAAACGCGCCTGCAGACGCCGCGCCTGGAAAGCCTCGCAATTGGACACCGAGCTGATCTCGCGGTAGGTGTCCTGCGCCGGAAGCCAGACTTCCAGGTCGTAGGTCTTGGAAGAACCGAAGCCCATGTCGCCCGTGCACAGCAGCACCACCCGGTACGGCAACTCCAGCGCCTGCAGCACGGCCTCGGCGTGGCGCGTCATCTCCTCGAGCGCGTCGTAGCTCTTCTCGGGGTGCACGATCTGCACCATCTCGACCTTGTCGAACTGGTGCTGGCGGATCATGCCGCGCGTGTCGCGCCCGGCGCTGCCCGCCTCGGAACGGAAGCAGGGGGTGTGGGCAGTGAGCTTGATCGGCAATTGCGATTCGGGCACGACGGTGTCGCGCACGAAGTTCGTCAGGGGCACCTCGCTGGTCGGGATGAGGTACAGCGCCGCGTTGTCGGGCACCGGCTCGCCGTCCTGCCCGCCCTTCTTGGCGGCGAACAAGTCGCCTTCGAACTTGGGCAACTGGCCGGTGCCGCGCAGCGTGTCGGCGTTGACGATGTAGGGCACGTAGCACTCGCTGTAGCCGTGCTGCTGCGTCTGCACATCGAGCATGAACTGCGCGAGCGCGCGATGCAGGCGCGCGATCGGTCCCTTCATGACGGTGAAGCGCGAGCCCGCGAGCTTCACACCCATCTCGAAGTCGAGCCCCAGCGGTGCACCGAGGTCGACATGGTCCCGCGGGGTGAAGGCGAGCGGCACGGCGTCGCCGCCCTCGCCACCCTGCGGGCTCCAGCGGCGCACCTCCACGTTGGCGTGTTCGTCCTCGCCCACGGGCACGCTCGCATGCGGCAGGTTGGGCACGGCCAGCAGCAGGGCCTGCAGTTCGGGCTGCAGCGCGTCCAGGCGCGTGGCGGAAGACTCCTGCTCGGCCTTGAGCGCGCCGACCTCGGACATCAGCGCGTCGACCGGTTCGCCCTTGGCCTTGAGCGGTCCGATCTGCTTGTTCAGGGCGTTGCGCCGGGCCTGGATCTCCTCGGTGCGCGTCTGCAGCTGCTTGCGCTCGGCCTCCAGCGCGGTGAAGCTCGCCACGTCGAGGTAGGGCTGGTTCTTCTTGCGGGTTTCGAGGCGGGCCACGACCGAGTCGAGGTCCTTGCGTAGCAGTGTGATGTCGAGCATCGCGCGATTTTAGGTGGCGCACTGCGGCGCCACCGGCGCGTCAGCCGAGCGTCGCAGGGTCGACGTTGGCGCCGCAGACGATCAGGCAGACCTTCTCGCCCACACGCGGCACGTAGGCGCCGATCTGCAGGGCCGCCAGCGGCAGCGCGGCCGCCGGCTCCACGGCCAGCTTCATCTCCTTCCACAGCCACAGCTGCGCGGCGCGGATGGCGTCGTCGGGCAGCAGCAGCGAATCGCGCACGTGCTGCCGCGTGATCTCCCAGGCGATGGCGCCGATGCGCTTGGCGCCCAGCGAGTCGGCCGCCACGCCGCCCACCGCGACGTCGACCGGCTCGCCGGCTTCGCGCGCAGCGTGCAGCGTCGGGCAGGCCCCGGGCTCCAGCGCCACCACGCGGCTGCGCTGCTGGAACCAGCCCGCCAACCCGCCGATAAGGCCACCCCCGCCCACGCTCACCAGCACCGCGTCGGGCAGGCCGCCCTGGCGCTCGATCTCGACCCCCAGCGTGCCCGCGCCGGCCACCACCTCGGGCTGGTCGTAGGCATGCGTGAGCAGCGCGCCGGTCTCCTGCTGGCGCGCCAGGCAGGCGGCCAGCGCGTCGGGATAGAACTCGCCCACCACGCGCACGTCGGCGCCCAGGGCACGCAGGCGGGCCCGCTTGGCCTCGGGCGAGACGCCCGGCAGGTAGACCTCGCAGCGCACGCCGAGGGCCTGCGCCGCGGCGGCGGTCGCGATGCCCGCGTTGCCGCCCGAGGCGACGACCACGCCGCTGGCCGGAATCTCGTTGGCCAGCAGGCGATTCATCATGCCGCGGGCCTTGAAGCTGCCGCTGACCTGCAGGTGCTCGAGCTTGAGCCAGACTTCGGCGCCGGGCGCGGCCACGCCGAAGGCGGAGGCCGGCAGCCTCCACAGCGGTGTTTCACGCAAAAAGTGGCCGAACTGCCCGTCCAGCCTGCGTGAGGCGCTATCGATTTCGGAGCGCCAGTCGATGTCTTGAATACGGTTCACGAGATGTGTTGCGGCGGCGGGATGTCGTCGAGCTTGAGGCCCTTGGGCAGCGGGAACTTGATCGTTTCCTCGATGCCCTGCAGGCTGCGCACCGACACCGCGCCCAGCGCCTTGATGCGCTCGATCACCTCGCGCACCAGCACTTCGGGCGCCGAAGCACCGGCCGTCAAACCCACGCGGGCCTTGCCCTCGAACCATTCGGGCTTCAGCTCGTCAG
>JAFEEH010000224.1 GCA_018241185.1 Pseudomonadota bacterium
GGCCGCCGGCATCGAGGTCTGGTCGGCGCTCAACGTGCAGCACCTCGAAAGCCTCAACGGCACGGTGGGCGCCATCACCGGCATCCGCGTGCACGAGACCGTGCCCGACCGCGTGCTGGACGAGGCCGACGAGGTGGTGCTGGTCGACGCCACGCCCGACGAGCTGGCCGCGCGCCTGGCGGCCGGCAAGGTGTACTTGCCGCAGCAGGCGGAGCGTGCGGCGCAGAACTTCTTCCGCAAGGGCAACCTCATCGCGCTGCGCGAGATTGCCCTGCGCCGCACCGCCGAACATGTGGAAGACGACGTGCGCGACTGGCGCGTCGAGCAGTCGGGCACGCCGGGTGCCCCCGCCGGCGACGCGCCGCCGGCGTGGCATACCTCGGGCGCTGTGCTGGCCGCCATCGGCCCCGGCGAGGAGGCGGCGCAGACCGTGCGCGCCGCCGCGCGCCTGGCCGGCCAGCTCAACGTGCGCTGGCATGCGGCCTATGTCGAGACGCCGCGCCTGGCCCGGCTGCCTGCGGCACAGCGCGACCGCATCCTCGCCGTGCTGCGGCTGGCGCAGGAGCTTGGCGCCGAGACCGCGGTGCTCACCGGTGCCGACGTGGCGCAGGCCCTGGCGGACCATGCGCAGCAGCTCAACTGCGCGACGCTGATGCTCGGACGCGCGGCCGATGCCGGTGCTGCGCCGCGGTGGGCCTGGTTGCGGCGGCTCGGGCGGCCGGTGCTCGCGCGCCGCGTCGCACGCGCTGCGCCCGGCCTGGACCTGATCTCGGTCGCGCCGGCCGACAGCATGCGGCGCCTTCCGCGCGCCGCGCTGGGCGGCATCCGCGCGGGCGCCGAGGACGATGCGGAGCGCGCGGCGGCGCGCTGGCCGGGCTTCGCCTGGGCCGCGGCCAGCAGCGTCGGCATCACGCTGCTGGCGGCCCCCTTGTCTGGCGTGCTGGAGCTGACCAACATCGTCATGCTCTACCTGCTCGGCGTCGTCGGCGCGGCCTGGGGGTTCGGACGCGGGCCGGCGGCCCTGGCGGCGGCGCTGAACGTGGTGGCCTTCGACTTCTTCTTCGTCCAGCCCACCTTCTCCTTCGCGGTGAGCGACGTGCAGTACCTGCTGACCTTCGCCGTCATGCTGGGCGTGGGGCTGCTGGTGGGGCAGCTCACGGCCGGGCTGCGCTTCTCGGCCGGCGTGTCGGCCAGCCGCGAGCGGCGCGCACAGTCGCTGTTCGAGCTCACGCGCGAGTTGTCGGCCGCGCTCGAGCGGGCGCAGGTGGCTGCGCTGGGTGCCGCTGCCGTGCAGCGCCATTTCGGTGGCGAGGCGCGCGTCCTGCTGGCTGACATGGTGCCAGGTGCGACGGGTGGCGCCGCGTCGCAGGACCACCTGGTGCCTCCGCCCGATGCGCCCGAAGGCTTCGACTTCAGCGTGGCCGACTGGGCCTTCCGGCACGGGCAGCCGGCCGGCCTGGGCACCGCCACGCTGGCGGCGCAGCCATGGCACTACGTGCCGCTGTCCGCCCCGATGCGCGTGCGCGGCGTGCTGGCGCTGCGGCCCGCGCGTCCGCGCTGGCTGCTCATTCCCGAGCAGGCCCAGCAACTCGACACGCTGGCGCGGCAGATCGCCATCGCGGTGGAGCGTGTGCACTACGTCGAGGTGGCGCAGCAGGCGGTGGTCGACATCGAGTCGGAACGGCTGCGCAATGCGCTGCTGGGCGCGCTGTCGCACGACGTGCGCACGCCGCTCACCGCGCTCATCGCGCTGGCCGAATCGCTGCGCGCGCTGCCACCGCCCCTGGGGGGCGAGCAGGCGCAAGCCGTGCAGGCGATCGTGGCGCAGGCGCGCGCGCTCAACGCCCTGGTAAGCAACCTGCTCGACATGGCGCGGCTCGAGAGCGGGGTGGCCGGCGGTGCCGTGACCCTGCGGCGCGACTGGCAGTCTGTGGAGGAGGTGGTGGGCGCCGCACTGCGCGCAGCCGCGCCGGCCCTGGGCACGCGGGAGGTCCAGGCGCGCATCCCCACCGATCTGCCGCTGGTCGAGTTCGATGCCGTTCTCATCGAGCGCGTGCTGGTCAATCTGCTGGAGAACGCTGCCCGCTACGGCGCGCCGCCCATCGTTGTCACTGCACGTGCGCTGCCGCAGGCCCTGGAAATCGCGGTGCGCGACCATGGCCCCGGCCTTCCCGCGACCTGGCGGGGCCGCGAACAAGGGCTGTTCGACAAGTTCACGCGCGGCGAGGCCGAGTCCGCCACGCCCGGAGTGGGCCTCGGCCTGGCGATCTGCAAGGCCATCGTGCAGGCCCACTGTGGCGAGATCGTGGCTGGAGATGCCGAGCCCGACGCGCAGGGCGGCGGCGCGGTGTTCACGCTCACGCTGCCGCGGCGCGAGGCGCCGGCGGTGCCGGAATCCGTATAGCGGCTCAGGCCGCGGCGGCCACACCCCCCGCGGGCGCCGACAGTGCCTGCAGCAGCGCATCGGCGAAGCCGCCCACCGCGCGCGCCTGGCGCCGCGCACTGGTGACCACGCGTGGCCGTGCGCTCCAGGCGATGCGTGCGCCCGCCAGCTCGATCGCGCGCACCAGATCGACGTCTTCGCTGCACGCCAGGTGCTTGAAGCCGCCCACCTGCAGGTACAGCGCGGTCGACACGCCGAGGTTCGCACCGTGGATGTGGCGGTGGTCGTCGCGGTCGTTGTACGTGGCCAGGAAGTGCGCATGCAGGCGCTCGGCATCCACGCCGTGGCAGGACCAGTCGTCGACCCCCACGCAGCCGCAGACCGCATCGGCACCCAGGGCCAGTTGGTCGGCGAGCCAGTCGGGCGCGACGCGCGTGTCGGCATCGGTGAACGCCAGCCAGCGCGCGCCGGCCTGCACCAGGGCCTGCGCGGCGAGCGCGCGGGCGACGCCGACGTTGCGCGCGTCGACCTCCACCGTGCGTGCGCCGGCGGCGCGCGCCAGCACGCCGGTCGCGTCGGTGCAGGCGTCCAGGGCGACGACGACCTCGCAGGGCTCGCCGCCGAGCGACGCATGCCGGCCGGCCGCCATCGCCGCCGCCACCGCGGCGGCGATGTGTTCCTCCTCGTTGTGGGCGGGAATCGCGATGCCTAGCATGGAGCACCTCCGCGAGCGGGGCGCAGGGGTGTGCTGCGCGTCACGTTCAGGCGCGCGGCGGGTCGTTCTCGCGCGCGAAATGGCGCGGCATGCCGACCGTGGCGATGAAGTCCGTGATCGCCTGATCGGCGTCCTTGGCGTCGGCCAGGATCAGGCCCGGGTCCGGCGAACCGTCGGGCAGGCTCAGGGGGATCTGGGCCTCGGCCAGCAGCGCCTGCGAGGCGCCCAGGGCCAGGATGGTCTTGCAGTGCCAGTACTGGTCGCGCACGAACTCCAGCGTGTGCGCGTCGGCATCGAGCGCTGCCACGGCGTCCGCGCCGTCGGGCAGCACCAACGCATCGAAGAGGAAGCCCGGGGAGTTTTCCATCGTGGCGTCGGCGTCGAAGGCGCTGCCGTCGGTCGCATCGCAGCGGCCCAGTCGCGCGGCGACCAGGCGCGGCACGGCGCCTTCGGCCATCAGCGCGGCGAGCAGCTTCGCGATGGAACTGCCCTCGACGCCCGGCGCCACCAGCACTGCGATCTTGCGCGTGCGGATCCCGCCGTCACCGGGCCGCGCCATGAGCGACAGCGCGGGCGACTGCTCCACCTCCGGCGTCGTTGGATTCTCCAGCGCACGCGGCAGGGGGGCGGGTGGCGTCATGCCCAGGTCGACTGCAATGCGTTCGGCCAGGTCGGGCGCCGCATTCATCAGGCTCGCGACCACGCGCTCACGGATGGCCGGCACCGTCACTTTCGACAGCTCGAAGCGGAAGGCATTGCCGATGTGCGCCTTCTCGACCTCGCTCTGGCTCTCGTAGAACAGCCGGGCCTGCGTGTAGTGGTCGGCGAACTTCTCCGGCTTGATGCGGACCTTGTCGCTGCTCTCCTTGGCGTCGAGCCGGCGTGCCACGCTGGCGAAGCCCTGCGCCGCGCCGGCCTGGAAGGGGCAGCCGCCGGCCAGCGAATTGGGCTCGTAGGCCACGCGGCCGCGGTGGATGGCCTGGCGGTGCATGCCGTCGCGCTGGTTGTTGGCCACGGGAGCGATGGGCGCGTTAATCGGCAGCTCGTGGAAGTTCGGGCCGCCCAGGCGGCTGATCTGCGTGTCCACGTAGGAATGGATGCGGCCGGCCAGCAGCGGGTCGTTGGTGAAGTCCAGGCCGGGCACGATGTGCGCGGTGCAGAAGGCGACCTGCTCCGTCTCGGCAAAGAAGTTGTCGGGGTTGCGGTTGAGCACCAGCCGGCCCACCACCTGCACCGGCACCAGTTCCTCAGGGACGATCTTGGTGGCGTCGAGGATGTCGAAGCTGAACTGCGCCGCCTGCTCCTCGGTGAAGATCTGCAGGCCCAGTTCCCACTCCGGGTATTCGCCGGCCTCGATCGCCTCCCACAGGTCGCGGCGATGGAAGTCGGGGTCGGCCCCGGAAATCTTGACCGCCTCCTCCCACACCAGCGAGTGCGTGCCGAGCTTGGGTTGCCAGTGGAACTTGACCAGCACCGACTCGCCCGCCTCGTTGACCATGCGGAAGGTGTGCACGCCGAAGCCCTGCATCATCCGGTAGCTGCGCGGGATGGCGCGGTCCGACATCTGCCACATCAGCATGTGGGTCGACTCGGGCATGAGCGACACGAAATCCCAGAATGTGTCGTGCGCGCTCGCGGCCTGCGGCATGCCGTGGTGCGGCTCGGGCTTGACCGCGTGGACCAGGTCCGGGAACTTCATCGCGTCCTGGATGAAGAAGACGGGCATGTTGTTGCCCACCAGGTCCCAGTTGCCTTCGTCGGTGTAGAACTTGACGGCGAAGCCGCGCACGTCGCGCGCCGTGTCCTTGGAACCGCGTTCGCCCGCCACGGTGGAGAAGCGCACGAAGGTGGGCGTGATCTTGCCGGCTTCCTTGAAGGGGGCGGCCTTGGTGTACTGCGTGAGCGGCGCGTAGCACTCGAAGAAGCCGTGTGCGCCGGAGCCGCGCGCATGCACGATTCGCTCGGGAATGCGCTCGTGGTCGAAGTGCGTGATCTTCTCGCGCAGGATGAAATCTTCCAGCAGCACCGGGCCGCGCGCGCCGGCCTTGAGCGAGTTCTGGTTGTCGGCGATGGGCACGCCCTGGTTGGTCGTCAGGCGCTGGCCGGTGGCGTCGGCACGGACGCGGTCGAGCGTGCCGATGGTGGCATTGACGCCATCGGACGCCGCGGTGCCGACCTTGTCGGACGCGTTGGCTTCGCTCAGCGTGCTCGCGCCGGGCAGGCGCGAGGCGGGCTGTGCACTCAGGCCGACGGGCGTGTCGAGCGCGTTGGCCTCGCCATGTTCGAGCGGCTTGTTGGTGTTGGCAGGCATGGCCGCAGCCAGCGCCTGGGTGTCGATGGCCTTGCGGGCCGGCGCGTCGTCGCGGCCGGCCGATGGCGGTGCCGGGTTGGCGGGCGCGCTGTCGGTGTTGCGTGCGGCCGCCTGTGCGGCGATGTCGGCCGCCGCCTTGGTTCGGTTGGTCTTGGGCATGGGGATCCTGATGGGTGGAGCAGTAGCGCTGACATCAGGTTAGGGAGCCCGCTGGCACGCGAAACGTAGGACGTGAACCATCTGTGCCCGGGACGACGGCTTTAATCTCAAAATTAATCCACGTTAATGCGCCGTCGCCGCGGAAGGCGCACCCTCTGTCGCCCACAGGCCTGTCCATGCTCACGCGCCACCTGCTTCGAAACCGCCTCACCGAACTCTCCGACGACGAGCGCGCCCTGCTCGAGGGCGCCGTGTCGCAGACGCGCCAGTACGCGGCCGGCCAGGTGGTGGTGCGGCAGGGCACGCCGATCGACGTGAGCACGCTGCTGGTCGAGGGCATGATGACCCGCCATGTCGATGCGCCCGATGGCCGTCGCCACCTCGTTGCGGTGCATGTGCCGGGCGACTTCGTCGACCTGCATGCCTACGCGCTGAAAAAACTCGACCACGACGTGGGCGCGCTCACCGACGTGACAGTGGCCGTGGTACCGCACGCCGCGCTCGAACGCCTGCAGCTGCACCACCCGGGACTCACGCGCCCGCTGTGGTTCCAGACGCTGCTCGACGCCGCGATGCACCGGCAATGGATCTACCGCCTGGCCAGCCTCAACGCCATGCAGCGCGTGGCGCACTTTCTGTGCGAAACGAACGCACGCCTGCTGGCCATCGGCGCGTCCGATGGCCAGCACTTCGCATTGCCGATGACGCAGTCCGACATCGGCGAGGTGTGCAGCCTCACCAACGTGCACGTGAGCCGCGTGCTGCGCGAGTTGCGCGAACGCGGCCTGTGCCAGGTGCGCTCGTCGCACGTCCACGTCACCGACCTTCGGAGCCTCACCCAGATGGCCCTCTTCGACCCCGAATACCTGTACCTGCAACCTGCCATCGCCCGGCGCGCGACCGGCATCGAGGGGCCGCCCCATGGCTGACCGGCGGGCGATGCTCGCGCCCCGTACAGACGCCGGACGCGCCACCGCCGAGGGCGGCGTCGTGCTGCTCGACGGGCCCGATGGGGTGGCTGTCACCATGACCGCCGATGCCGCGGCGCGCACCGCCGACAGCCTGCTCGAGGCGGCGCGGCAGGCGCGCGAGCAGGTGGCGGCGCGGTCGGGGAACTTCGGCGCAGTGGATGGCAGCGGGGAGTCGACCGGTTAGCGCCAGGTCGGCGTGGGGGTGGGCGCCGTTCAGGCGCGTGCAACGCCGACGTTCAAGCCCCCGTCGACCATCAGGGCGGTGGCGTTGACGTAGCTGGCCTCGTTCGAGACCAGGAACAGGGCGGCATAGGCGACTTCCCAGCCCGTGCCCTGCCTGCCGAAGGGAACCGACATGGCGCGGCCGGGACGGCGCCGGGTCGCATCGCGGCCCATCGGCGTGTCCATGAGGCCCGGGCAGATGGCATTGCAGCGAATGGCCCGGGCCTCACCGGCCACGGCGATGGCGCGGGCCAGTGCCACCTGCGCGGCCTTGGAGGACTCGTACGCCGGGTTGCGCCCGGTGTTGCGATGCGCGGCGAGCGAGGACATGAGGACAATCGAGGACCCCGGGTCCATCGCCTCCAGGCCGGCCTGCGCGAAGAGCATGTGGCTTCGCACATTCACGGCGTATTCCTCGTCCCAGGCGGCCGCCGTCTGCTGGCCCAGCGGCAGCGCATGCGAGATGCCGACGTTCAGCACCAGGCCATCCAGGCCGCCCAGCCGCTGCGCGCAACGGCGCAGCAGGGGCGCGATGGCGTCGGCGTCGCGCACGTCGGCCACCTCGGCAAAGGCGTGCCCGCCCTCCTGGGTCACTTGCGCGACGGTGTCGTTCACCGCCGATTCGGAGAGATCGACGCAGGCGACGCTGGCGCCTTCGCGTGCGAAGAGGACCGAGATCGCGCGGCCGTTGCCTATCGGCGGATCGGGCTCGGGAATGTCGCGCTGGCCGGCGCCGATCACCAGCACGCGGCGTCCTTTCAGGCGTTGGCCGGCGGGCGCGCGACCCAGGGATTCGGGGTGGACCTGGCGGCTGGGGTCGAGGGTGGTCGGTGCGAGATTCATGGGTGATGGTGTGGTGCAGGGGCGGGGGTACGGCGGTCAGGCGAAAGTGCCGGGAGGTTCGATGTCGACTTCGAAGTTCTCGAGAAAGCGACTGACCATCATGTAGAAGCCGACCGTCAACACCAGCTCCGACAGCGCGCGCGCGGAAAGCCTGGCGCGCATCGCTTCGAACATCGCGTCGGGCGCCTTCACGTGGTGGAACAACTGGTCGGTGAATGCCATCACCTCGCGCTCCATGGGGCTCAGCACGGCGGTGTCCGCCCCCACTTCGAGGGCGGCGATCTTGGCGTCGTCGAGGCCGACGCTGCGGGCCACCCGCTTGTGCTGGTGAACCTCGTAGCTGGCCTTGCTGAGAATGCCGACGCGCAGGATGGCGATCTCGCGCAGCTGCGCGTCGAGTTCGTTTTCGCGCAGGAGGGCGCCGCCGAGCTTCAGGAAGCCGACTGCCGCCGGGCCGGCGTGCGGCAGCATGCGGTACAGGTTGAGCGGCGGGCGCTGTCCCAGCAGCTCGGTGTATGCCGGCGGCGCCTGGGTCATGTCGAAATAGGGAATGCGGGCCATGGGGTGCGTTCTCGGTTCAGTCGGAGGGCAGGGAAGGCAGCGCGGCGTCGTAGCCGGCCTCGGGCGTGATGTCCATTGAGTTCAGGAAGCGGCCGACGCACACGTAGAAGCTGGCGGTGAGCACCAGCTCGACGACCTGCTCGTCGTCGAATCCCGCCTGCCGGAGGTTGTCGATGGCCTCCTGCGAGGCGCCCGGCCCGGTGGTCACCTCGTCGGCGAGTCGTAGCGCTGCCCGCTCGGCGGGGTCGAAGCAGTCCGCCTCGCGCCACGCCGGCAGCGCCTCGATCTGGCGGGCGCTGACGCCGGCTTCATCGGCCATGGGCAGGTGGTGGGCCCACTCGTACGCGGTGCGCGAGACGAGCGCGCCCCGAAGGATCAGCAATTCGCGCAGCTTGCGCGATGTGCGCGCGTGCAGCCGCAGCGGCCAGGCGAAGTCGAGCCAGGCCTTGAACATCGGCGGCGCCACGCCGAGGACCCGGTACAGGTCCGGCATGGGGAAGTCGGCGCCCCGGGTGCGGCGCACCTGGTCGAACAGCGCACGAGCCGCGGCCTGCTGCGGCTGCTGGTCCAGCATGGGAATACGAGGCATCAAGCGCTCCGCACCGCGTCGGCCGACAGGGTGGGCGACTTGACCTGCCCCGCTGTTGCACCGGCATCCACGGGCAGGATCACGCCGGTGACCCATCGGGCTTCGTCGCTCGCCAGGTAGGCCACGGCATGGCCGACGTCCCAGCCGGAGCCTTCCGTCTGCAGCAGCGAGCGCTTGCGCCGTTCCTCGCGGGCTTCCGGCGTCATGCGGCTGGCCACCATCGGCGTGTAGACCATGCCGGGCGCCACGCAGTTCACGCGGATGCCTTCCAGTCCGTGGTGGGCGGCCATGGCACGCGTCATGTTCACCACGGCGCCCTTGGAGGTCGGGTAGAGCAGGCTCGGCGTGCCGCCGAGCAGCCCGGCCACCGAGGCGATGTTGACGATCGAGCCGGCACCCACGCGGCGCATCTCGGGGATGGCGTACTTCGCCATCAGCATCATCGACGTGACGTTGACGCGCAGCGCCGTCTCCCACTCCTCCAGGCCGACCTCGACCGCGTTGCCCGCGGGTCCACCGATGCCGACGTTGTTGACCAGGATGTCCACCCGGCCCCATTGCGCCACGGCGGCCTGCACGGCCGCCTCGCAGTCGGCGGCGCGCGAGACGTCGGCCTGCCGCGCCAGCGCCCGGCCGCCTTCGGATTCGATCAGGGCGCAGGTGTGCCGGGCGGCGCCTTCCTGCATGTCCAGCAGCAGGACCGCGGCACCGCGGCGCGCCAGAAGCAGGGCGGCGGCCCGCCCGTTGCCGATGTCGTCGGTGCGCGAGCCGGCGCCGGTCACGATTGCGACGCGTCCGTCGAGCCGGTGGCTGTCCGGCGTCGACGTGGAAGGGGGTGTGGATGGGGTCATGGGGAGGTCAGGAAACGGTGAGGGAAAAGGGATCCGGGCTACTTCATCAGCTGCGGCAGCCAGGTCGCGATGCCGGGAAAGGCGATCAGCAGACCGATCAGAACGAATTCACCCAGCAGGAAGGGCATCACGCCCTTGAAGATGTCGCCCATCGAGACGTCGCGGGCGATGCCGCGCATGACGAAGACGTTCACGCCCACCGGCGGCGTGATGAGGGCGACTTCGGTCATGATGACGATGAACACCCCGAGCCAGACCGGGTCGATCTGCAATGCGGTGGTGATGGGGAAGATGAACGGCAGGGTGAGGATGGTCATGCCGAACACGTCGAGGATGCAGCCCAGCACGAGGTAGAGGCCGATCATGAACAGGATGAAGCCGAGCCTGCTCGGGTTGAGATCCGTGACGAAGGCCACCAGCAGATCGGTGATCTGCGTCACCGCCAGGAAGCGCGAGATCAGGTAGCCGCCCACCACGATGGCGAAGATGAATGCACTGACCAGTCCCGTCTCCCACAGCGCCTTGCGCAGGTTCTGCCAGGTCAGGCGCCGCATCATGAGGCTGACCAGCACCACGCCGGTGGCGCCGATGGCCGAGGCTTCGGTCGGCGTGCAGATGCCACCGTAGAGTGTGCCGATCACCAGCGCGAAGATGATCGCGATGGGCAGCACCCCCTTGAGCGATGACATCTTCTCGGCCCAGCTGAAGGCGGGGCCGCGCGGGCCGAGCGCCGGGTTCACGATGCACTGGATCCACACGATCGACGCGAAGATCAGCATGGTGATCAGGCCGGGCAGGATGCCGGCGACGAACAGCGCGGCGATGGAGGTGTCGGTCAGCGTGCCGTAGAAGGCGAACGCGAGGCTGGGCGGGATCAGGATGCCCAGGGTGCCCGAACTGGACAGCACGCCGGTGGCCAGCTTCGGGTCGTACCCGTACTTCTTCATCTCCGGGTAGACGATGGTGCCCATCGTGGCGACGCAGGCCACGCTCGAGCCGGTGACGGCGCCGAAGCCGCCACAGGCGAAAACCGACGCGATGCCCAGCCCGCCGCGCAGCCGCCCCAGCCACCGCTGCAGGAAGGTGTACAGGTCGCCGGCGATGCCGGTGGTGGCCGTGAGTTGCCCCATGAAGATGAACAGCGGGATGCACACGATCACGAAATCGGTGCCCTTGTCCCAGGTGACCAGCGTGACCTGCGACAGCGTCTGCGGAATGCCCACCACCACGGCCGTGCCGATGATGCCCACCACGGCCATCGCGAACGCGATCGGCACGCCAAGAACCAGCAGGCCGATCATGGCGGCGATGCCCAACAGACCGATCAGGGTCGAGCTCATCATCCCACCTCCTTGGTGATCACCACGCCGTCGCGCTCCAGGGCCGCCTCCTCGTGCACGGCCTCCTTGCGGCCTACGAAGATGTAGTGCACCAGCTTGATCACGAAGACCAGGCTGATCAGCACCAGCAATGCGCGGAACGGCCACAGCGGAATGTGCAGGACCTCGCTGCTCTCGTTCGTCTTGCGCATGTAGTCGATGTCGCGCCAGCTCTGAAGACCCAGACAACCGAAGAACAAGATGCCCGTGAGCCCCGAGACGACGTCGGCGAAGGTGCGGCGCCAGCCGCGCAGCCGCAGGTAGAAGATCTCCATGCGGATGTGCTTGTTCAGGTCCCAGGCATAGGTCATCGAGAGCATCAGCAGCAGGAACAGCAGCAGGCCGTTGACCTCTTCGCCCCACTCCAGTGGTGCGTTGAAGAAGTAGCGCAGGATCACGTCGGCCGTGATGGCCAGCACCATCAGTGGCAACACGACGAGCGTGCTCACGTCGTTGCACCACCGCGAGAAGGATTTGAGAAAGCGGATCAAGGTCGTGCCCCACCCGGCCAGCCGGGCGGCTCCATCAGGACGAAGGGACATCAGATGACGCGCTGCGTCGGCGCGCCAGGACTGGGCGTATGCGTGGCGGCTACATGCCGCTGACCATGCCGGGCACGGGATGGGCCTCGACGTCCTTCATGAACTGCTCGGGCGTCCAGCCTTCGTACTTCTTCACCAGGGCACGCAGGTCGGTCACCAGCGCACGCGCCGGACGCCCCGCCGCCTCGTTCTCGGTGATGAACTTCTCCCACAGCGGCTCGACGGCCTTCTTCCAGCGCGCCAGTTCCTCGGGCGAGAGGGTGTGGATCTTCATCCCGCGTGCCTCGAACTTCTTGCGCGAGACGATGTCCTGATGGTCGAACTCGATGCCGTACATCATGCTCAGACGCCGCTGCATCCGGTACATGAAGCGCTTCACCTCGGGTGGCAGGCCGTCCCAGGTCTTCTTGTTGAACGCCCAGGCGTTCGACGGGTTGTTCATGCCCAGCTCGGTCATGTCGCTGGCCAGTTCGTCGACGCGGTAGCCGACGGCGCCGGTGTTGTAGAGCGCGACGCCGTCCACCACGCCGCGCTGGAACGCGTTGTACGCGTCCGTGACCGGTACGGAAACCGGCACCGCGCCGAGCGCCTTGAGGATGTCCGACGACTCGCCGCCCGACGAGCGCACCTTCAGGCCCTTCATGTCTTCCAGTTTGAGGATGGGCTTCTTGCTGAAGACGTTGTACGAGCCGTTGGCGTTGATGTTGGAGATCACGACCCCCATGCTTTCGTACTCCTTCTTGAAGTACTTGGGGTACAGGTCTTCCGCCACCTTGGCCGCCACCGCGGCACTCGGGAATGCGAAGGGCAGGTCGAGCACGTGCAGCAGGTGGAAGCTCCCCGGCTGATAGTTCACGTACGCCGGCGTCACGTCCGTGATGTCGTTCACCGTGGCCTTGAACCCGTCCTTGGCGCTGTGCAGCGTGCCGCTGTAGTAGGCCTTGATCTTGATCTTGCCGCCGCTTTCCTTCTCGACCATTTCGAACCATTTCGCGCCCACGGCCTTGGACATCGGATGGTTCTCGGGCGCGAAATGCGAGAAGCGCAGGGTGATCACCGGGCCGTCGTAGTTGAGCTTCTCTTCGGAATGAGCGCTCAGGGTGGCGGCCAGGGCCACCGCGGCCAGGGCGGCGCGGGCGAACGCGGACGCGTTGAATCTCATCATGTCGTGTCTCCGGATATGGGTTCTTTGAAGGGAATCACGCCGGCCGGGCCTGCGCGCCGCGCACGAGGCGGCCGGGCAGCGCACCCGTTGGCGTGCCGTCGCGGTAGGTCACGACGCCGGACACCACCGTGGCGACGTAGCCGCGCACGCGCTGCAAGAGGCGCCGGCCGCCGGCGGGCAGGTCGGCGACCATCTCCGGCGCTGCCAGTGCGAGTCGCGACATGTCGATGACGTTGAGGTCGCCCTTCATGCCCGGCGCGATGATGCCGCGGTCGTTCAGGCCCACTGCGCGGGCGGTGTCGGAGGTCTGGCGTTTCACCAGCCAGCCGAGGTCGAAGCGGCCATGGGCGCGATCGCGTCCCCAGTGCGCGAGCAGGTATGACGGAAAGCTGCCGTCCGAAATGACGCTCACATGCGCGCCGCCGTCGCCCAGGCCCACGACCGTGTTCGGGTCGCGCAACATCTCGCGGCAGACCTCCAGGTCGTAGTCCACGAAGTTGGCGAACGGCGCGAACAGGAAGGCCCGTCCTCCGTCGCGCAGCAGCAGGTCGTACGCGACTTCGGCAGGCGAGCCGCCTTGCCGCGCGGCTTCGGCAGCGATCGAGGCGCTCTGTGGCGGCTCGTAGTCGGGCGGGTCGCCGAAGGGGAAGATGCGCTCGAATGCCACCAGCCGGCGGTCCTGTGGGTCGGCGCTCGGCAGCGCCACTTCGCGCAGCAGGCGCGCCCGCACCTGCGGGTCGTGCAGTCGCGCGACCCTCTCGTCCAGGGGCAGCGCAGCCAGAGGCAGGTAGGACGCACAGGCCGAGAAGGGGTTGCGGCTGCCCTGCAGGCCATACAGCACGCCGATGGGCCGCGGGGCCACCTGCGCGCGCATCTCGAGCCCGTCGGCCACGGCGTCGCCAATGAGGTCGAGCAGCCGCCGCCAGGTTGCCGGCGACGTGTGCCGTTGCGCCACCGAGATCGACATGGGCCGGCCGGAGGCTTCGACCAGTTCCCGCAGCATGGCGAACTCGGCCTCGACCGAAGGGGTGTCGAAGTCCGAGATGAACTGCAGCACGCCGCGACCGGCGTCCTTCAGTCCGAGCGCGATGCCCATCAGTTCGTCGCGCGTGGCGCGCAGCGAAGGTGTGGGCTCGCCGCGGATGCTGCGATGGTTCAGCGAGCGCGAGGTGGTGAAGCCCAGGGCGCCGTCGCGCACCGCCTGCGTGGCGAGGCGCCGCATTTCGGCGATGTCCTGCGGCGTGGCCGGCTCGAGGCGCATGGCGCGCTCGCCCATCACGTAGACGCGCAGCGCCGCATGCGGCAGCTGTGCGCAGATGTCGATGTCGCGCCTTCGCGCGGCCACGGCATCCAGGTATTCGCCGAAGCTCTCCCACTGCCAGTCCAGGCCTTCCTGCAACGCGACGCCCGGGATGTCTTCCACGCCCTCCATCAGCTCCACCAGCCGGTCGCGGTCATGGGCGCGCACCGGTGCAAAGCCGACGCCGCAATTGCCCATGACGGCGGTGGTCACGCCATGCCAGCTCGAGGGGGCCAGCTGGCTGTCCCACATGACCTGGCCGTCGTAATGCGTGTGGATGTCCACGAAGCCGGGCGTGACCAGGCAGCCGCTCGCATCGATTTCCGTGCGGCCCTTGCAAGCGATCTGTCCGATGCCGACGATGCGGCCGCCGTCGACCGCGACGTCCGCGAGCCCGGGCGCACCGCCAAGGCCATCGGCCACCTGGCCGCCGCGAACCACCAGATCGACTTCGTGCTGCATCGGGCTCCTCGTTGGACAGCGACACACCGCGTGCGTCACCTCCGGAGAAGGTTAGTGACGCCCTCTTGTCGATGAAACCGTACTTTCCCCAATGAAACGTTTCAGCGCTGGAGAAAAATGAAAGATCAGCGGGTCTTCGAGACCTTTCGCGTCTTGCTAGGAGGCACCTCCGCGCATGAGTCACGCGGCACGAACTGCGTCGCGATGAGCACGCGCCGCGGCTTGCCCTGCACGCGCCCTTCCATGCGTTCGAGCAGCAGGCGCGCGCTTTCCGAAGCGGCGAAATCGATGTCGATGGAGACTGTCGCGATGGCGGGCACGTGGCTGCGTGCGAACTCGGGATCGCCCATCGACACCACCGACACGTCCTGCGGTACGCGCAGGCCTCGCGCGGCAATGGCACTGAGCACGTCGCCCAGCACATTGGTGCCGAGGCTGAAGATGGCGGTCGGTGGCTGGTCCGAACGCAGCAGGGCATCGACGCGGGCGAAAGCGTTTTCGGTGGAGCTGGGCAGGCGCACCACCAGTTCCTCGACCGGGAGAATGCCGTGGGCCGCGAAGGCAGCCCGAAACCCTTCGAGCCGGCGACGCATGGGCCGGCTCTCGACACCCGACAGGATGATCGCGATCCGCCGGTGGCCCTGGGCGATCAGGGCCGAAGCCGCCTCCCGGATTCCCCGGACATGGTCGAATCGCACCTGGTCCTGCTGCACCGAGATGTCCCGGTCGACGATGACGGCCGGGATGTCGAGCTGGTTGACGGCAGCGATCACCTGCGGGTTGCGCTCGTTGCTGGGTGCCAGCAGCACTCCGTCCATGCCGCGGCTGCGGAACATTTCGAGGATCTCGATCTCCCAGGCGCCCTTGTTCATGCTATTGGCCAGCAGAACCAGGTAGCCGGCTTCGCGGAACTTGTCCTCGAACACGCGAAACAGGTTGGCGTACAGCGGGTTGGTGATGTCAGTGAGCATGCAGCCCACCGTGCGCGAGCTGCGCGAGCGAAGCGTCTTGGCCGCATGGTTGAGCCGGTAGTCCAGCGCGGCCATGGCGCGCTCGACCTTCTCGCGCACTTCGGGCGTCACGTTGTCGAACTTGTTGATGACCCGCGAGACGCTGCCCAGCGAAACACCCGCCAGTTTCGCCACGTCCTTGGTGCTCGCACGCTTCTGCCGCTCGTTCATGGGCGGCGAGTTTAGGCGCCCCTTCCGTGCGCCAGGCATGCCCGATGCGGGCCGCGGTCGCGACCGCCGCGGCACCCACGGCAAGGGCGACGCCTAAACTCGGACCGCATCCATCGGCGTCCGTCGTTCCCCATGCCCACCCCCACCGCCATCGTCATCGAGGACGAACCCCAGATCCGCCGCTTCGTGCGCAGCGCGCTCGAGGCCGAGGGCTGGCAGGTGCACGAGGCCACCACGCAACGCGAGGGCCTGGCCGCGGCCGGCACCCGCCGGCCCGACCTTCTGGTGCTGGACCTGGGCCTGCCCGACGGCGACGGCCTGGACCTCATCCGCGACGTACGCGGCTGGTCGGCGGTGCCGATCATCGTGCTGTCGGCGCGCGTGGACGAGGTGGACAAGATCGCGGCCCTGGATGCCGGCGCCGACGACTACCTCACCAAGCCCTTCGGCACCGGCGAACTGCTGGCGCGGGTGCGGGCCAACCTTCGGCGCCCGCGCGCGGCGGCGGCGGCCGAAGGCGCGTCGCCGGCGGCCGACGAGGCGCTGTTCCGATTCGGCGAAGGGGAGGGCGCGGTCGAGGTCGACCGTGCGGCGCGCCTCGTGCGCCGGGCCGGTGCCGAGGTGCACCTCACGCCCACCGAGTACCGCCTGCTCACCGTGCTGGTCGCCAACGCTGGCCGCGTGTTGACGCAGCGCCAGCTGCTGCGCGAGGTGTGGGGTCCGGCGCACAGCGAGCAGAGCCACTACCTGCGCGTCTACATGGGGCACCTGCGGGGCAAGCTGGAGGTCGATCCCGCGCAGCCGAAGCATCTGCTGACCGAGACGGCGGTGGGGTATCGGCTCGTCGTCTGAGGCGGTTGCGAGAGAAAGTGCAATCGGGCTGCAGCGCACGCCAGACGGGCGTTGGCGCCGAATTCGTCACAAACGTGACTATCTCGGGCTAGGGAGGTTTGGCCGGCGTCAGGCGTCGAGCTGGGGTGGCGGCTGACACGTTGCCTTGCCGGGGCGCGCCAGCATCGCCTGGCGCCGATTTGGCGCGGATGGAGATGTTTCCCATGCAGAAAACCCTGATCGCCCTTGCCACCGCCGCTGCACTGCTGGCCGCCGGCACGGCCACCGCCCAGGTGGGCAAAGCCGCGTCCGACGCCACCGACGCGGTGCAGCACAAGATCGACGAAAAGCGCGCCGACAGCGACGCGAAGAAGAGCGGCCCCGTCGGCAAGGCGGTCAACAAGGTCAAGTCGGGCTACCACAAGAACCGCGCGAAGAACTCGGCCGAGAAGGCCAAGCAGTCGCTCAAGAACGCAGGTTGAACGCTGCGGCCGAAGCCCGCGCCGGCGCGCAGGCGCCGGAGCGGCCCCGATGCCGTCGTGCCACGCGTCGGCTTTCGTGAGTGCGCGTGCCGCAGGCCTGGGGCGGCGATTCCCGGCTCAGGAAAAGGTCGCCTTGTCCAGTCCGTAGGCCTTGTCGGCGGACCCGGGTTCGGTGCGGAAAGCCACGTTGAGGCGGTTCCAGGCGTTGATGGCCATCACGGCGTGCGTGAGCTGGACCAGTTCCTGCTCGGAGAACACGGCGCGCGCGGCCTCGTAGTCGGCGTCGGCCACACCGTGCGGGGGGAGCCCAGTGAGCACTTCGGTCCATGCCAGTGCCGCTCGCTCGCGCTCGCTGTACAGCGGCGATTCGCGCCAGATCGCGAGGTGGTGCAGGCGCAGCTCGCCTTCGCCATGCAGCTTGGCCTGCTTGATGTGCATGTCCAGGCACAGCGCGCAGCCATTGATCTGCGAGGTGCGGATGTCCACCAGGTGCAGCAGCGTCGCGTCGAGCGCGCCCTTCTTGATGGCGAGGCTGTAGTCGGCCATCTTCTTGAACAGCTCGGGCGATGCCTGCATGGCATTGAGGCGTTGTTGGGTCATGGGGTGTCCTTTGAGGGTTGAACGGGTGGTCTACCCCTTCAAGACGGACCAGCCATGGGTGTTGTGACAGGGCGCCCAAAAAAAGCAGCGTCTTGCGCCAGTCACCTACGGCTCAGCGCCCTCCCTCCAGGTGGTGCTCTATGCCGATGGGGCGCTTCTGAAGGCAATCCACGCGCTCCAGAAAAGACTGGAGAAGAATCGCAGCGGGCTGTCGAAGCCTGCGACAGCGAGCTTCGCCTCCACGGCGGCCTCGGAAGCTGGAGGCACGGCGCCCAAGCGAATCCTGCCGAGTTTGGTCGCGACTTCTTCGTCGCTGGCGCCGGCCATGCGCCAGCGTCGGGCCCACGCATCCAGAAACAGCGGCTGCGATTCGTAAGCGCAGCGATTGCACGCGACGACAAGCGGTGCGCCCGGATGGAGGCGTGCGGCCAGTTCGCCCAGAAGCGCGTCCTTCCCTTCATCGCTGGGAATGTGGTGCAACACCCCGATGAGCGTCGCCGCATCGAACTTGCGCGTGCTGGGGAGTGATTCAACCGCCCCGTCGAATCGCTCGACGCGATTCGAAAGCCCTGCGCCGCTCACCCGTTCCATCGCCTGTTCGAGCATCGGGGCAGACGGGTCCGCCGCAACGAAGGTCCACCGAGGCTCCAGCTTGCCCATGACGAGAAACTCCAGGCCGGTCCCTCCGGCTCCAGCGACGAGCACGTGCTTCTTGTCGGACCCGAGGGAAGCGGAAAGGATGCAGGCAGACAGTTCGTGGCAGGCATCGTAGCCGGCGAGTGCGATGCGGCTCTGTGTCTCGTACTCCGAGGCCCGCGCTTGGTCGAACTTGGCATGGGGGTTCAGGGTGGTCATCGGAGGTGAATTCTGTCCAATGCGTTCGAGCGGCAAAAGCAGCTTTTCGAGAACGACCCCATCTGGAATCGAGAAGAGTCGCGTTCGGCAGAAGGCGGCCAGGAGCGGACCTTGCATCCAAGCGCTTGAACCTGCCGCCCGACGTCATGGGGCAGGGGTCGGGCGAATGGCCTGAAGGCCCATTCGGTGCGTGATGCGGTGCGGCGTGCGTGGAGCCCGGCCCTTTTCTTGGAACGCCTCACGAGACGCGATCGCGACATGAGCAAGCGATGGAGTAGCACTGAAAACTCGAGCACACCGCCATCGATCGAGCTGCGTTTCACGGAGTCGAACCATGCGCGGTCGGCAGCACCTCCCTGGCGATCCCGTGCGATCACTGCGCCCGCATGTCCGGACGACAGCGTGCTCAGGAATGGTCGTCAGCGGAGCCTGCACCCAGCCATTGCGCAACGACGCCGTTGGTCCAGCCGAATCCGTCCTGAAGCGGATACTCTCCACCGCCGCCGCCTTGGGCACTTGCGTGCACCGCAGTGCGCAAGGCGTACTTCTCCACCAGCTTGCCTTCGCGCTGGTAGACGTCGCCCACGGTTCGCAGCCAACGCGTGCGGATCCGGCGGGCCAGTGCTTCGTGCCCGTAGCGCTGCAGGCCCTGCACCGCCATCCACTGGAGCGGCGCCCAGCCGTTGGGTCGGTCCCACTGCTCGTCGCTGGCCATCACCGTCGTGGACAGGCCGCCCGGTGCGAGCAGGCGTTCGCCGAGATGCGTCGCCACCGCATCGGCCTGCGCCTGCGAAGCGGTGCCGGTGAAGAGCGGCGCCGCGGCGGCGGCGTTCACCGGCCCACGTGACTCGGCACGCTCCCAGTCGTAGTCCAGGTACGTGCCGCTCGGGGCGTGCCAGAGGTATTTGTCCATCGCCAGCCGCCGCCGCCTGGCGTGGCTGGCGAAGACTTCGGCCGTGCGGGCATGCCTCGTCGTCGAAGCGAGCCGCGCGATGGTGGACTCCAGCCTGTGCAGCAGCGCGTTCAGGTCCACCGGCAGGATCGACGTGGTGCGAATGGTCGACAGCGCCGCGGTCCTGTCGGCTGCCGCGCCCGGCGAGGCGTCGAGCCAGCGAGAACTGAAATCCCATCCCGACTCTGCCGCGGCGCGCAGGTCGCGGTAGACCTGTGGGGCCGGCCGCGCCGCATGTGCCGCCGTGGCGACGTCTTCGCGCCACGATTCCTCGCGCGGGGAATCGCGGTCGTCCCAGTACCTGTTGAGCAACGAGCCGTCCGGCAGCGCGACGACACGGCGATGCGCCTGTCCGCGCTCCAGCCGCGAGAAGCCGTCCATCCAGAACGTGTGCTCGCGCACGAGCTGCGGCAGGTACCTCGACGCGCCCTGGCCTTGGCTCGATTCGCACAACTCCGTCATCAACGCGAACACCGGAGGCTGCGACCGGCTCAGGTAGTAGGTCCGGGTTCCGTTGGGCACGTGTCCGTAGGTGTCGATCAGGTAAGCGAAGTTGTCCGTCATCGCGTGCAGCAGGGACTGGCGGCTTGTCGCCGTCAGGCCGAGCATCGTGAAGTACGAATCCCAGTAGTACATCTCGACGAAGCGCCCGCCGGGCACGACGTAAGGGTGGGGCAGCTGGAGCAGTGATCCATGACGCGGGTGATGCGCCGGATGCCGCGTGAGCAGGTCCCACAGCTGCTCGATGTGTTGGCCGAGCGGCTGTCCCGGCTCGGAGCGGAAGTGCTTCGCCGCGTGATGCTGCGGCTCGAAATGCGTCGCCACGAATGCCTTGAGATCGAAGCCTCGGGCGTGACGCGCGGCACGGTAGGCCGCGAGGATCTCGTCGGGCGCGTCCAGGGGCGCGCAATCGACGAAGGTCTTGGAGTCTTCGAAGACCGACGTGCGCTGCACCTCGACGAAGAGTTCCTGGTAGCGATCGGCTGGCGTCTGTGTGTCCGCTGCCGGGCTGGCATCGGCCTTCGCGCGCCGCGACGACGGGTCCGTGTGGATGCCGCTCATGCCGATGGCGCCCTGAACCTGCGCCGGTACGACCTGAGGGTTTCAGCGAGTCGGATCGAAGGCATGGCGGGCAGTGTCGACTGTTCGACGACGTTTCGCGAAGGAGGCGGCCTCGAAACGACGTCGGGCTCGACGGTGTCGTGGCCATCGTCAGCCTCCTGTCAGTGCGCGCCGGGATGCTGACTTCGAACCCGAGACGCCGTGGTTCCGCCCGCGCCTTTCCATCTGCTCTCCCCCGCCATTCCATGTCGCATTCCCCCGATACGAGCTCCACGCCGGGGGCGCCTGCACCCGGCGATCCGGTCCCGCCCGGGGCGTCGCCTGCCCAGCCTCGGCCAGCCAGTTCAGCAGTGTTGAAGGGCCAGCCGGCACTGGTGACCGGCGCGAACTCCGGCATCGGACGGGCCGTGGCCCTTTCATTGGCACGCGCGGGTGCCGATGTTGTCGTCAACTACGTGACCGACCCCGATGCCGCGGAGCAGGTGGCGGGCGAGATTCGCAATCTGGGACGGCGCGCGCTGACATGCCGCGCGGACGTGAGCAAGGAGGACGAAGTCGAAGCGATGTTCGCGCAGGCCGTCGAGACCTTCGGGACACTGCATATCGTCGTCTGCAACGCGGGACTGCAGCGCGATGCACCGTTTCACGAGATGTCGCTCAGCCAGTGGAACACCGTCATTGGCGTCAACCTCACGGGCCAGTTCCTCTGTGCGCGAAGTGCCGTGCGCGAATTTGCGCGGCGGGGTGTCGACGAGCACGTGTCGGCCGCTGCGGGAAAGATCATCCACATGAGCTCCGTGCACGAGATGATTCCGTGGGCAGGCCATGCCAACTACGCCGCGTCCAAGGGCGGCGTGATGATGCTCATGAGGAGCCTCGCGCAGGAGGTGGCGCCGTTGCGCATCCGCGTGAACGCCATCGCGCCGGGCGCGATTCGAACGCCCATCAACACCGCGGCCTGGCAGACGCCCGAGGCCTATGCCGAGCTGATGAAGCTGGTGCCGTACAAGCGCATCGGCGAGCCGGACGACATCGGCCGCGCGGCCGTGTGGCTGGCCTCCGACGCGTCGGACTATGTGACCGGCACATCGCTCTTCGTCGACGGCGGCATGACCTTGTTCCCGGGGTTCTCCAGTGGCGGATGAGCATTACGACTTGATCGTGATCGGCAGCGGCCCCGGCGGCGCATCGCTGGCGCACCGCCTGGCGCCGAGCGGCAAACGCATCCTGATCCTCGAGCGTGGCGACTATCTGCCGCGCGAGACCCAGAACTGGAGTTCCAGCGAGGTGTTCGTGCATGGGCGCTACCAGGCACCCGAGACGTGGTACGCCTCGGATGGGCAGCCGTTTCGTCCCGGGCTGCATCGGTGCGTGGGTGGCAACTCGAAGGTCTATGGGGCGGCCCTGTTGCGCCTGCGCGAGCGCGATTTCGGCGAGCTCGTCCATGGCGACGGGGTCTCGCCCGCCTGGCCGCTGCCCTACGACGCATTTGCGCCTTGGTACGACGAGGCCGAACGCCTTTTCCATGTGCACGGGCAGCGCGGTGAAGATCCGAACGAGCCGCCTTCGGCGTTCCCTTTCCCTCATGCGGCCGTGTCGCACGAACCCCGCATCGAAGCCCTGCACGCCAGCCTTCAAGCCCAGGGCCTGCGCCCATTCCATCTGCCGCTGGGCATCCTGCTCGAGGAGCGCGATGGCCGGCCGACACGCACGAGCCGTTGCATTCGGTGTGACGCATTCGACGGGTATCCGTGTCCTCTGGATGCCAAGGCCGACGCCCAGGTGGCGTGCATCGACCCGATGCTGCGAGATCACCCCAACGTCACCCTGCGCACCCATGCGATGGTGGAGCGACTCGAAACGGACGCGTCGGGGAAGCGCGTGACCGATGTGTGCGTGACGCGCGATGGACGCGAAGAGCGCTACCGCGCGGACATCGTGGTTGCGGCGTGCGGTGCGTTGAGCACGGCGCTGCTCCTGCTGCGGTCGGCCAGCGATGCCCACCCCGACGGCCTTGCCAACGGGTCGGGCCAGGTGGGACGCAACTACATGCGACACAACCAGTCGGTGTTGATGGCGCTGGCGCGCGAGCCGAACGACACGACCTTCCAGAAGACCTTGGCGATCAGCGACTACTACTTCGGTGCCCCCGACTGGCCGTACCCGCTGGGTTTGATTCAGATGTGCGCGAAATCGCACGCCGACCAAATTCGCGGGGAAGCGCTGCCCACCTGGCTGGAATGGCTGCCCGACATGCCCTTCGACGTGATGTCCCGGCACGCCATGGACTTCTGGCTATCGAGCGAAGACCTGCCGCGGCCCGAGAACCGGATCAGATTGGCCGCCGACGGCCGCGTGACGCTGGAGCTGACGCCGAACAACATGGAGGCCCACCATCGGCTTCGAGCGCGGCTGGAAGCGCTCCTCGATGGCGCAGGCACGCACGCCCGATGGATGGAGCGAAAGCTCTACTTCGGCAAGGACATCGCGCTGGGCGGTACCGCTCACCAAGCCGGAACCGCGCGATTCGGAGTCGACCCACTGGCTTCGGTCCTGGACCTCGACTGCAAGGCGCACGAGCTCGACAACCTGTACATCACCGACGCAAGCTTCTTCGTCTCGATCGGCGCCGTCAACCCGACGTTGACGATCATCGCCAATGCGCTGCGGGTTGCTGCACACATTGGCGAGCGCCTCGGCGTGTCGAGTCCATGATGACCAGGAGACAGCCACTTCCGACCGTCTGGTGATGCGCTCGGCCGGCTGCCGTCGGCCGGAGGCTGCCGCATGGCACCGCCCCACGACCGAGGCCGCCGCATCGGCGCGGGTGTTTCTCATTCGTTCCGTTCAGTCGAAACGGCAAGGATGAGAAACACGTTCCGACGCGCCGTGCTCAGCCGGCCGCCGGCCGCACCAGCACCTTCTCGCCCGTCGCCATCTTTCCGTAGCTCGCGATGGCGCCCAGCGTGAGCGCCTGCGCCATGGTGAGCTCCTTCGTGTAGTGGCTGGCGAAGGTGGTGGTCAGCTCGTCGGCCACGCGCTGCTTGAGCTGCTGCACGCGCGCCGGGCCCACCTTCTGCAGGAAGGGGAAGAGCAGCCAGCCGCCCACGCCCCAGGCCATGCCGAAGCCGCGCGCCAGCTCGATCGGGCCGCGGTCGAGGCTGCCGTAGACATACACCTGCTTGTGCGTGGTGCTGCCGTAGCGGCTGTATTCCTGGCCTGGCTGGCGTGCCAGGGCCGCCTCCATGGCCACCAGGATCTGGCCGGCCAGCTTGCCACCACCGATGGCGTCGAAGGCCAGTGTGGCGCCGGTGGCCGCGATGGCGTCGGTCAGCTCGGCCAGGAAGTTCGCTGAACTGGTGTCGACGACGTGCTGGGCACCCTGCGCACGCAGCAGTTCGGCCTGCTCGGGCTTGCGCACGAGGTTGACCAGACCCACGCCGTCCTTCAGGCAGATGCGGTTGAGCATCTGGCCGAGGTTGGACGCACCCACGGTGTGGACCAGGGCGCGGTGGCCCTCGTTGCGCATGGTGTCGACCATGCCCAGCGCAGTCAGCGGGTTGACGAAGCAGGAGGCGCCGTCGGCCGCCGTGGCCCCCTCGGGCAGCGGCAGGCATTGCGCCACGGGCACGGCGCGGTATTCCGAATACATCGCGCCGCCGAGGGCCGCCACCTTCTTGCCCAGCAAGGCCTGCGCAGCCGGTGAACTGCCGGCGGCCACCACGGTGCCCGCGCCCTCGTTGCCCACGGGCATCGACTGGCCCACCCGCGCAGCCATCGCCGCCATCACCGGCGCCGCGATGGGGGCGGTGACGACGGGCCGCTCGGCGCTGCCGGCGGCCTGCGCCTTCGCCATGTCGGCACCGCCGAAGAGCAGGCCCAGGTCCGAGGGGTTGAGCGGCGCCGCCTCGACGCGCACCACCACCTCGTCGGGCGAGGCGGCCTCGGGCATCGGCACTTCGGCGAGCGAGAGCTCCAGCGTGGCGTCGGGGCGGATCAGGGAGCGCAGTTGCAGCGGCATGGGAGTCTCCAGGGAGGAAAGGGACGGGAGCCGCGAGGCATCCAGGCGGCGGGGCCGGGGCAGTATAGGAACGGGGTTGCGATCGTGCTGGCACCACAGGCATCGGCGCGACCCGTCGCCTCGCGGCTTGGCCCGGCCTGGAACCTCATGCCGGAACTTGTCAACGAAAATGCCGGTTTGCGCCCGCCGTTCCTGCGCGAAGCGCTATGAATTCAGTAGCATTGCCATCCATGACCGACGCCGCCGAGCCGATCCGCCTCAACAAACGCATGGCCGACCTCGGCCTGTGTTCGCGCCGCGAGGCCGACGCTTGGATCGAACAGGGCTGGGTCAAGGTCAACGGCGCCGTCGCGCCGATGGGGTTGAAGGTCGGCCCGCAGGACCGCATCGAGGTCGACCCGCGCGCCCGCGGCCAGCAGGCGCAGCAGGTCACCATCCTGCTGCACAAGCCCGTGGGCTACGTCAGCGGCCAGGCCGAGGACGGGCACCAGCCCGCCGTGACCCTGGTGCAGCTGCGCAACCACTGGCGCGGCGACGGCTCGCGCACACGCTTCTCGCCGCAGCAGCTGCGCGGCCTGGCGCCCGCGGGCCGGCTCGACATCGATTCGGTGGGCCTCTTGGTGCTCACGCAGGACGGCCGCGTCGCGCGCCAGCTCATCGGCGAGGACTCCGGCATGGAAAAGGAGTACCTCGTGCGCGTGAGCTACCCGGTGAACGGCACCGAGCGCACGACCGACGTGCAGTCGGTCTTCCCGCGCGAGCAGCTCGCGCGCCTTCGGCACGGCCTGGCGCTCGACGGGCAGCCGCTCAAGCGCGCGCGTGTCGACTGGCAGAACCCCGAGCAGCTGCGCTTCATCCTCACCGAGGGCAAGAAGCGCCAGATCCGCCGCATGTGCGAACTGGTCGGGCTCAAGGTGGTCGGCCTCAAGCGCATCCGCATCGGCAACGTCGTGCTCGGCCAACTGCCGCTGGGCCAGTGGCGTTACCTGGGCGCCGACGAGCGCTTCTGAGCTATCGGCCCCATTCGTCTTCTTTCGTTTTCATGCATCTCTTCGCCGAGCTCTACCATTTCTTCGGCCTCAACGAGGCCCTCTTCCTGGCCATCAACCAGCACCATGCGGCGGTCGTCGACCTGTTCGCCCGCGCGGGCTCGGCCATCGGCAACTTCTGGAACCTGCCGCTGCTCGTGGCGGCGCTGGTCGCGGTGGCGATGGCGCCTTCGTGGCGGCACGCACGCCGCCTGCCGGCCGACTGGCCGCGCCGCGAGGCCGTGCTGCGGTTGCTGCTCGTGCTGGTGATCGGCTGGGCCGTGGCGATGGCCGTCGTCGGCACGCTGAAGGTCGGCCTGCACCTGCCGCGGCCGCCCATGGCGCTGGGCGAAGACATGGTGCGCGTGCTCGGCACCGCCGAGACCTCGGGCAGCTTTCCCAGCGGCCACGCGACCTTCGCCGCGCTGGTGGCGGCCACCTTCTGGCGGCCCGCCGGGGTGGCCGGGCGCATCGCGCTGGTGGGGTGGGTACTGTGGGTCTGCGTGTCGCGCATCGTGCTGGGCGCGCACTTCCCGGCCGACCTGGTGGCCGGCTGCGCCTGCGGCGTGGGCAGCGCCTGGGCGGCACGCGCGCTATTGGCGCGCTATGCGCGCAGCCAGCGCGGTGCGCTGGCGCGCGGGCGTTGAAGAGGCCGGCGCTCCCTCAGAGCGGCGGCGGCAGCGCGCCGAACCAGTTGCGGATGAAGGCGTGGTCTGCCGGGCGCAAGGTGCTGAGATCGCTCGCCGGGTTGCGCTGGCTGTAGCGCGCGTCGTTGACCCAGCCGAGCACGGGGTCCTCCCACCAGTGCAGCGTCGATGAGGTCTGCCGGTCCACCAGCGCGTCGGCCACCCGCTGCGGCGCCACGCGCAGGCCGGGCAGGGTGGCCGCGGCGCGTGCCACCAGTGCATGCAGCGCGGCCGCTTCGTCCGGGCGGGCGTGGACGAAGGTGAGCCACAGCAGGTTGAGCACCGAATCCCGTGTCGCAGCCGCCACCGCGGCCGCTTCGGCCACCCGCAGAGCGGGCAGGGAGAAATGGCCGCTGTGGTAGCCAAGCAGCACGCTTGCATGCGCATCGCCGAGCCACAGCTGGTCCTGCAAGGCGGTGCCGGCCGTCATGCGCAGGGCAAGGGTTCGCCCCGCGCGGTCGACAGGTTGCCGCAGCGCCAGCCCATCGTCGGTCGCGAGCGTCGGCTCGATATGCGCGGCATGCCATTCACTCGCCTGGTCGGTGTCGACGCCGAGCCAATTCAGTGCAGGGTCCTCCTCCTGCTCGGTGGCGCCGTGCCGTGCGAGGACCTGCGCCCAAAAGGCCGGCTGCGCGGCCAGCGGGGTGATGTCGCGCAGGCGGACCGGGGCGTTGACGGCGCCCAGCCCCTGCACCTCGACCACCTCGAAGCCGGGCGGCAACGGGTCGACCGTCAGCCGAAGCCGCGTCTGGGCATGCTCGGGGCGCACCGGCCATCCCTCCGGCGACACCAGGCCGTGGCCCAGCACCCGGACCCCGGCCTGCCGCCCGTAGGCATCGCGGGCGCACGCGCGCTCGGGGCCGAAAAACGCGCCGACGGTGATCCGGCCCTCGAGTTGAGTTGCGCCGTCGCCGTCGCGGCGCGATTGAACCTGGAAAACAAAAGGCATGCGGCGACAGGCGCTCCATGAAGAAGAGCGCGTAGGGTAGCCGCAGGCGCACGGCGCCTGCGCGACCTTCTCAGCTGCAGGCCTTGTTGTGCGACGCGTGCATGCCCTTGGCCTTGGCGTCGGCCTCGCTCATGTACTCGCCCTTCTTGGTCTTGCCGTAGTAGCGGTCGCCCATGCAGTGGTAGACGTGGGTCTCGTCGTTGGCCCACACCTTGCCGGCACCACCGCCGGGCGCAGCGGCCATCGTGGCCGGATTCGGCTTGGCGGCGGCAGGCGCTGCCTTGGCCGTGGCGGGCGCCGCCGGGGCTGCCGCCGCGGCAGCGGCCGGTGCCGCAGCAGGCGCCGCCGCGGCGGGTGCGCCCGCGGCCTTGCCGTACCAGGTCTTGATGCCCTTGTGCCCGCGGCAGGCGCCCGACTTGCTGTCGGGCGACGCATAGCTGCCGTCCTTGCACTGCACCGTGCTGCCCGCGGGGGCATCGGCCGGCGGGGTTTGGGCGAACGCGGTGGCGAGGGCACCGGTGCAGGCGAGGGCGGCGAGCAGCGGGCGAAGGGCGGGGCGAAGGGTCATGAGAGGGCTCCCTGGAGCTGGATGGAAAAACCCATGCTCCGGTCCTGAAGCCAGCAGGGGCTGACGCGCAGTCCCGCGCCGATCAGGTTGGCCTAAGAAAGCCGGCCTAGGCTGTGCCGGTCCGGGCGGGCGGAATGCTGCGTGCCGGACAGATTCGGAGACTGCCCATGCGAGCCCTGCTCGTGGAAGACGACGACATGATCGGCCGCAGCCTGCAGCAGGCGCTCGAAGGCGCCGGCTGGTCGGTCGACTGGGTGCGCGATGGCCTGCTGGGCGAGAGCGCCCTGGCCGACGGTGGCTACACCTGCGTGCTGCTCGACCTCGGCCTGCCCAAGCAGGACGGCACCGCGCTGCTGCGGCATGCACGCGAGCGCGGCGACCGCACACCCGTGGTCGTGCTGAGCGCGCGCGACAGCCTGGGCGAGCGCGTGCAGGGCCTGGACCTGGGTGCCGACGACTACGTGCCCAAGCCCTTCGAGCTGCCCGAACTGCTGGCACGCATGCGTGCCGTGGTGCGCCGCCGCGACGGTGCTGCGCATTCGCTGGTGGGCACCGGCGCCCTCCAGCTCGACCTGACGACGCGCGAGGTGCTGGTCGACGGCCGGCGCGAGGCGCTTACCGCACGCGAGTTCGCGCTGCTGCACGCATTGCTGGAACGGCCCGGCGCCATCCTCTCGCGCGACCAGCTCGAGCACCGCATCTATGGCTGGGGCGAAGAGGTCACCAGCAACGCGGTCGACGTGCTCATCCATGGCATGCGGCGCAAGATCGGCCAGGAGGCGATCCGCAACGTTCGCGGGCTGGGCTGGCGCGTGAGCGCCGAGCCGTGAGCGCGGGGCCGCGGCGCGCGCCTTCGCTGCGCCGCCGGCTGCTGGTCTGGCTGGTGCTGCTGCACCTGCTGGCCATCGTGGCGACGGCCTGGGCCTCGTACGCGATCTACGACCGCGTGATCGAAGGCCTGCGCGACGACCAGATGCGCACCCTGGCCGAGTCCTATGCCGGCCACCGCGAGGCGCCCTCGCTGCCGACCCTGCCCGCCGGCGCGCTGCGCGAGCACGGGGCGCTGGCCGTGCAGCTGTGGCAGGCCGACGGACGCACGCTGCTGGCCGCCTCGGCCCCCGTGCCGGTGCCGCTGCAGGTGTCCTCGGGCTTCGCCGATGTGCCGGCCGGCCCCGGGCGGGCCGAGCGCTGGCGCGTCTACACCGCGCCGCCCGGCGCAGCGGCCGACGGCTTGCGCGTGCAGGTGTTGCAAAGCCAGGCCTGGCGGCACCAGCGTTCGGTTCAGCGCGCGCTGATCGAGGGCCTGCCCATCGCGCTGCTGCTGCCCGCTGCGCTGGCGTTGTTGTGGGTCATCGTGTGGTCCGCATCGCGTGCACTGCGCGCGGTGGCGGCCGAGGTGGCGGCGCAGGACGAAGCCAGCGTCGACGGCCTGCCGCCCGAGCGCGTGCCCGAGGAGATCGCGCCGCTGGTGGGCGCCTTCAACTCGCTGCTGGGCCGGCTGCGCGACGCCCTGGCCACACAGCGCCGCTTCGTGCAGGACGCGGCGCACGAGCTGCGCACGCCGGTCACCGCCATCGCGCTGCAGGTCGAGAACCTGCGCGCCCACATGCCCCCCGGCGAGGCGCAGGAGCGCTTCGCGCTGCTGGAGGCGGGCGTCGCACGCACGCGCCACCTGCTGGAGCAATTGCTTCGCCTGTCGCGCCAGGAAGCCGCTGGCCGCGGCGCGGCCCCGCATGCCCAGCGTGTGCCGCTGGCGCCGCTGCTTGCCGAGGCGATCGCGCAGTTCGCCGACCGCGCCGATCGTCGGTGTGTCGACCTGGGCTTCATTGCCGACCCGGCGCTGGCCGACTTCGCGCTCGAGGGCGAGCCGCAGGAGCTGCGCAGCGTGTTCGACAACCTCATCGACAACGCGCTGCGCCACACGCCGCCAGGCAGCACGGTCGACGTGCGCCTGCACCGGATCGATGGCACTGCCGCGGTCGACGTGGTGGACGACGGCCCTGGAATCGACGAGGCCGCGATCGGCCGTGTGTTCGACCGCTTCTTCCGGGCCCCCGGTGCTGCGGCAGGCGGCAGCGGGTTGGGCCTGGCGATCGCCCAGGCGGCGGCCTCGCGCCACGGCCTGTGCATCGAACTGCGCAACCGCGGGCCGCAGGAAGGTGGCCGGGGCCTCGTCGCGCGGGTGCGGCGCATGGCTTGAGCCGCGGCCGGCGCGTGGCCGTGCTCACGCCCGCCTCATTCGTTGCTCACGCGGGCCTCAGAAGCGCCGCCTAGAGTCATCGGCGGGAGGTCCACCCCAGCGCATGTCGCGCTGCGGCGAGCGACCCGTCCAATGCCCAAGAGGAGACATCCATGTCCACACGCACGCAACGCATTGCCGCCACCCTGGCCCTCGGCGGTCTGGCCGCCCTCGGCTCGGTGGCCGCTTCGGCCCAGGCCGCCTGGAACGGCGGCGGCAGCGAGGCCATCGGCCAGTCGACCGGCGCACCGATGCTCAATTCGACGATGTCGAGCACCGAGGTCTACAACGGTGCCGTGGCCGCCGCCCATGCCAGCGGCACCGAGGCCGTGGGCCAGTCCACCGGCGCCCCCGCCATGGTGTCGAAGGTGTCAGACGCAGATGTCTACAACGGTGCCGTGGCCGCGGCCCATCCGAGCGGCACCGAGGCGATCGGGCAGTCCACCGCGATGCCGATGCCCGGCGCGATGCACTGAACGGCCGCCCGTCGGGGCGCACCTGAAGGTCACGCGGCAGGGAGTGCTGTGGCGAAAGCACGTGCCCGCCTCAGGGCACGGTGCGCCGCAGTGCGCGGCCGACTCCACAACCAAAGTACTGCGGTCGAGACGGCGGGCGAGGGTGTTTGGGTCCTAAGTTCGCATCTGCCGTCCCGACGCGGCGCGAATGCCTGCAGGTGCGCTTCGTTGCGTAGACGGCACGACACTTTTTTGCTCGGTCGTAGGACGGGCGCCTACTCTGCTTTTCTTAAACAACAACCCGCTTGTTGTGACATGGCTGCGTCCCTAGCCTTGGTGTCTCCGTGCCGGTGTGCACGGCATCGAGGAGACGTAAGTCATGCTCACGACGGATGGATCGCGGCCCGGCCCGGCTCGCATCGGCAAGCTTGTCTGGCCCACCGTGGCGATCGCGATCGCGGTGCCCTGGATGTCGCATCCTGCCTGGGGCGCCTGCACCACCGCAGGTGCCACAGTCACCTGTTCCGGAGCGGCCAACCCGTTGGCACCGAGTTTCTCCACGGGTGCCAACAACGCGACGGTGAACGTCCAGCCAGGCGCGTCGCTGGGCGTGCTGCTGGGCCTCGGCGGCAATGCGCTCACCATGACGGGCAACAACGCGCAGCTCAACAACAGCGGCACGATCGACCCCTCTCTGCTGGGCCTGGCTTCGCTGCTGTCGTCTGGCACGGTCATCGGCAATGCCTCGGCGGGCAACGTCACCGTCAACAACAACGTCGGAGGTGTTCTCCGCGGTACGACCGGTCTGCTTGGGTTGAATCTGTTCGGCCTCACGGGCATGGCGCTGGCCGCGCAGAACGGCGCAGGCGGCGTCACCTCCATCCGCAACGACGGCACCATCGGCAGCAACGCGCTGCTGGGCGTCTCGCTGGTGGGGGCCGACGCGCCGGTGGTCGCCAGCTACGGCGGCGCGAGGACGAATTTCGTCAACACGGGCGTCATCACGGGGCGCGTGGCCTTCCAGGCCTCGGGCACGCCGGGCACCGGCAACACCTTTGCCAACGCCGGCACCATCAACGGCGGGGTGTCGATGGGTACCAACAGCAGCAACACCTTCACGGCGGTGTCAGGGTCTTCGGTCAGTGCAGGCGGTGGCCTGGGGCTGGACCTGAACGTGCTCGGCCTGGTCGGCGTGACGTTGGGCTTCGCACCCACCGGCGTCGTCGATGGCGGGGCAGGAGGCAACAACACGCTGGTGCTCCAGAATGTGCTCCCCGAGGCGGGCGTCGGCAGCGGCACCGGCGGTGGCGTCAGTTCCGTGTCGAGCGGCACCTACCGCAACTTCCAGCACCTCACCGTCAACAGCGGTACCTGGAACATCCAAGGCCCGCTCGTCTCCGGCGATGCGACGCTCAACGGCGGCCTGGCCAACATCGACAACGGCGCAGCGTTCGGCGCCGGGCCGGTCACGGCCAACGGCGGCGCGCTCTCTTCGGCGACGCCGGGCCTGACGCTGGGCAATGCCTTCACGCTGAACGCGGGCGGCCTGGCCGTGGAGGGCGCGAACGCATTCAACCTGTCGGGCGTGCTCTCGGGAAGTGGCGGCTTGTCCAAGGGCGGTACGGGCACGCTCACGCTGTCGGGTGCCAACACCTTCACCGGCGGCACGACCATCAACGGTGGCGTGCTCTCACTGGCCGGCGGCGGCAGTCTCGCACCCTCCGGCGCGTTGACGCTCGGCGCTGGCGCAGCCTTCGACATCGGTGCCGCGGCGGGCAGCCGCACGGTGGGCAGCCTGACCGGCGCGGGCGGCTCGACGGTATCGCTGGGCGCCAACACGCTGGCGTTCGGCGACGCGCAGAACGCGACCTTCGCAGGTGCCATCACCGGCCCGGGCGGCGTCGTCAAGCAGGGCAGCGGCACGCAGACGCTGACCGGTGCCAACACCTACACCGGCACGACCGTCATCACCGGGGGCACGCTCGCACTGTCGGGTGCGGGCAGCCTGTCCGCGGCGAGCGGCGTCAATCTGGCCGCAGCCGGCACCGCCTTTGACATCGCCGCGGCAACCGGCGACCGCGCGGTAGGTGCGCTTTCGGGGGCGGCGGGCTCGACCGTCTCGCTGGGCACGAACACCTTGGGCCTCGGCGATGGGACCAACCCGGTCTTCGCCGGCACGATCACGGGCAGCGGCGGGATCGTGAAGCAAGGCGCCGGCACGCAGACGCTCACGGGTGCGAACACGTTCACCGGCGGCACCACGGTGAACGCCGGCACGCTCGCGCTGGCGGGCACGGGCAGCTTGGCGCCGGCCGGGACCGTCAACCTGGTCAATCCCGGCGCCACATTCGACATTGCCGCGGCGGACGGCAATCGCACGGTGGGTGCGCTCGCCGGGGCCGCCGGCACGACCTTGAGTCTCGGCGCCAACAGTTTGGCATTCGGCGATGGCAGCAACCAGACCTTCGGTGGCGTCATCACCGGCAGTGGAGGCATCGTGAAGCAGGGCAGCGGCATGCAGACCCTGACCGGTACCAACACCTACGGCGGGCCCACCACCGTCGCATCGGGCACGCTGGCGCTCGCCGGCGCGGGAAGCATTGCGCCCTCCAGCGCGCTCAGCCTCACCGGCAGCGGCGCCACCTTCGACCTGAGCGGGGCAGGGGGCGATCGGACCCTTGGTTCGCTCTCGGGCGTGGCCGGCACGACCGTCCAACTCGGCAGCGGTAGCCTGGCTTTCGGCGATGCCAGCAGCCAGAACTTCGCAGGCGCCATCACGGGGGCTGGAGGGATCGTGAAGCAGGGCAGCGGCACGCAGACGCTGAGCGGCACGAACACCTTCAGCGGCGGTACGACCATCGCTGGCGGTACGCTGGCGCTGGGCGCCGGCGGCGGCCTGCTGCCCACCGGCGCGCTCGCCCTGTCGAATCCGGGCACGGTGTTCGACATCGCCGCCTCCTCCGGTCCGCAAACCGTGGGTGCGTTGTCGGGCGCGGCGGGGTCCAGCGTCCAGCTCGGCGGCAACACGCTGGTCTTCGGCGACGGGAGCAACCAGCTGTTCGCGGGGGCCATCACCGGCGGTGGCGGTGTGGTGAAGCAGGGCAGCGGCACGCAGACGCTCACAGGCGCCAACAGCTACGGCGGCGGTACCACCATCAACGCAGGGACACTGGCCCTGGGCGCTGGCGGCAGCCTGCTTGCCACCGGCGCGGTCGACCTCGCACAGCCGGGTGCGGTCTTCGACATCGCCGCCTCCGGCGCGTCACAGACCATCGGGGCGTTGGCCGGTGCAAGCGGCACCACCGTGCAACTCGGTGCCAACGGCCTTGCCTTTGGCGATGCGAGCGACCAGGTGTTCGGCGGCACCTTCGCCGGTTCGGGCGGCATCTTGAAGCAGGGCACCGGCACCCTGACGCTGACGGCCGCACAGGGTCATACGGGCGGCACCACCGTCGACGCCGGGGTGCTCGCGCTGGCGGGCAGCGGCAGCCTGGCGCCAAGTGGCGCGGTCACCGTCAACACCGGCGGACGCTTCGACATCGCCGCGGCGTCGGCATCCCAGACGATCGGCTCGCTCGCGGGCAGTGGCGGTGCCGTGCAACTCGGCAGCAACACGCTGAGCTTTGGCGATGCCGGCGACCAGACGTACGCCGGCGTCATTGAAGGCGCCGGCGGCATCGTCAAGCAGGGGACCGGCACGCAGACACTCACCGGGGCGAGTACCTTCACGGGGGGCACTTCGGTCGGAGCTGGCATCCTGGCGCTGGCCGGCGCGGGCAGCCTGGCCGCACAGGGTGCGGTCGACTTGGCGGCCGGGGCAAGCTTCGACATCGCGGGCGCAGACGGTGACCGTGCCATCGGCGCCTTGAGCGGTGCCACGGCCTCGACCGTGCGGCTCGGCACCAACGGCCTGCGCTTCGGCGATGCCGCCAACACCGTCTTCGCGGGGGCGATCACCGGGCTGGGCGGCATCGTCAAGCAAGGTGCCGGCACGCAGACCCTGACCGGCATCAACAGTTACACCGGCGGTACCACCGTCGAGGCCGGCACGTTGGCGGCCGGCAGCGCAGGTGCCTTCGTGCAGGGCACGGGCTACACCGTGAACGGCGGCACGCTCGACCTCGGCGGTTGGGACCTCACAGCCGCGAGCCTGGCGGGCGCGGGCGGCAACGTCGCGCTGCAAGGCCAGACCCTCACGGTCGACCAGGCGATCGACACGACCTATGCCGGCGCACTCTCAGGCAGCGGCAGTCTGGTCAAGGGCGGGCCCGGCACGCTGACCTTGAGCGGCAGCAGTAGCTACGGCGGCGGCACGATGCTGGACGCCGGGCGCCTCAACGTCGGCACCTCCACGTCGCTCGGGACCGGCCCGCTGACTGCGGCGGCGGGCACCACCCTCGGCTTCTCGGCCGACGGCATCGCACTCCCGAACACGCTCACCACAGCGGGCGTCGGCGCATTCACCGTCGACACCGCCGGCCACTCGGCGGCGCTGTCCGGGGGCATCGGCGGCACGGCCGACCTGGTCAAGAACGGACTCGGCACGCTGCAGCTCGCCGCGGCCAACAATGACTACAGCGGCAGCACCACGGTCGCCGCCGGCACGCTGCAGGCGGGCGCGGCCGGCGCCTTCGGTGGCGGCGGTCCCTATTTGATCGCGCCCGGCGCGATGCTGGACCTGGCAGGCCACAACCAGACGCTGCCGTCGGTGGCGAACGCCGGAACCGTCAGCCTGGCCGGCACGGCGCCCGGCACCGTGCTGACCGTTACCGGCCCGTGGGCAAGCAGCGGCGGTGTGCTGCAGCAGGGTGCCGGCGCCACGGCAGACCGGCTGGTGCTCAGCGGGTCGGGGGCCAGCGCCACGGGCACCACCAACCTGCGCATCGTCGACCAGGGGCTCGGCGCGCCGACGACGGGCAATGGGCTCGAGCTGGTAGGCACCGCGAACGGCGGCGCCCTCGGCGGCGGCGTGTTCCAGCTGGCGGCGCCGGTCTCGGCCGGCGCCTACGACTATCGACTCGCGCGGACCGACAGCGCGGTGTACCTCACCAACAGCATCGGCGGCGGCGGCGGCGGCGGCGGCGGCGGCGGCGGCGGAGATGGCGGTGGCGCAGGCGGAGGCGACGGTGGAGGCAATGGGGGCGGGGGCAGTGGCGGAGGCATCCCCGGCGCGGCCATTCCCACCTACCGGGCGGAGGCGCCGATCTACAGCGCCATCGGTGCGCAGCTGCGGCAGGCCGACCTGGCAATGCTCGGCGGCTCACGCCAGCGCACCGGCGATGACCCGGTGGGCGGCGATGCCGACGGTCGGACCGGCCGCCGTGCCTGGGCACGCTTCATCACGGTGGACAAGAACATCCGCCAGGGTGGAGAGCTGGCGCCGACCAGCCGCGGCCGCTTGAAGGGGCTGCAGGCCGGCACCGACCTCTGGGTCGATGGGCCGTGGCGCGCCGGCGTGTACGTGGGTCAACTGGAAGGCGACCTGCGCGTGCGCGGTTTTGCGCGGGGCATGGTGGGCTACGACGCAGGCTCGACCGACGTGCGGAGCCAATTCCTGGGCGGCTATGTCACCTGGCAGGGCGAATCCGGCCTGTATGTCGACGGCGCGCTGCAGGCATCGCGCCACCGCTACACCGTGATGCCCACGCTGGGCCCGCGCAGCGGCGGCAAGGGCAACGGCCTGCTGGCTTCGGTCGAGGTCGGCAAGAGTTTCGCCATCGCACCGGGCTGGAGTCTGGAGCCGCAGGTGCAACTGGTGCACCAGCGACTGCGCCTGGACGATGCGGTGCTCTCGGGCGCGACGGTGCAGCAGGACCTGCACAGCGGCTGGATCGCGCGCGCGGGCCTGCGGATCAAGGGCGACCTGAGCACGGCTGCCGGCCCGGTACAGCCCTATGCGCAGATCAACTGGTCCCGGCGTTCGTCGGGCACCGACACGACGCGCTTCATCGGGCTGGGCGGTGCCACCGGCTTCGGCACCGCGACGGGCGGCAGCAGCGCCGAGGTGGTGGCTGGTGCGAGCTGGCAGTTCAGGCCGGGCGCGAGCCTCTATGGAGAGGTCGGCAAGAGCTGGGCCACGGGGGGCGACACCCGTGTGCGTGGGGGCCTGAATGCGAGCCTGGGGGTGAAGGTTCGCTGGTAGCTCGAGCGCTCGCTGTGCAACGCGTTAGTCGTCGCGGCCGGCCAGCAGGACGCGCCACACCAGCGCGCCCAGCACCGCACCGGCGATCGGCGCCACCCAGAACAGCCACAGTTCGCTCATCGCGTAGCCGGGTCCGAAAAGCGCCACGCCGGTGCTGCGCGCCGGGTTGACCGAGGTGTTGGTCACCGGGATCGACACCAGGTGGATGAGCGTGAGGCACAGACCGATCGCCAGCCCGCCGAAGCCCGCCGCGGCGCGCCTGGCCGTGGCGCCGAGGATGACGATCAGGAAGATCGCCGTCATCACCACCTCGCATACCAGCGCGGCCTGCATCGAGTAGCCTCCCGGCGAGTGCTCGCCGTAGCCGTTGGTGGCGAAGCCGCCCAGTTGCGCGCCGGCCTTGCCGCTGGCGATCAGCCACAGCACGCCGGCCGCCGCGATGGCGCCGAGCACCTGCGAGACGATGTAGCCCGCCAGGCGCGAGGCCGGGAAGCGCCCGCCGACCACCAGGCCGATCGACACTGCAGGGTTGAAGTGGCCGCCCGAGATCGGCCCCAGCGCATAGGCGCCCGTGAGCACGGTGAGGCCGAAGGCCAGCGCCACGCCCGCGAAGCCGATGCCCAGTTGCGGAAAGCCGGCGGCGAGCACCGCGCTGCCGCAGCCGCCGAGCACGAGCCAGAAGGTGCCGACGAATTCGGCCGCCCACGCCTTGACGGTGTGTTGTGTGTCCATTCCCTGAAGTCCTTGTGTGTTGCGAGAAAAAGAAAAACGGCCGTCGGGCCGCCGTTCGGGCGCGGATTCTAGGAACGGGTGCGGCGTTACCAGGTGCTTCGACACGGCTTTGCGCGCAGCTCTTCACGCTGGTTGCGGGTTTTCGAGCGCCTGGGCCGCCAGGGCGCGCGCGCTATGCTGGCCGCCCCCGGCCCCGGGCCGATGCAGGAGGGCGTTGTCATGCCTCGTGTCGCTACCAAAACGATAGCTGCTTGCGCAGCATTGGCGGGCGCTGCAGCCCTTTTTTCCTCAAGCGTGCAGGCGCAGGGCGTGGTCAATGCGCTGTGCAGCACCGATGCCGGCTGGTGCGAGGCCGCGGCTGCGGAATTCACGCGCACCACAGGCATCAAGGTCAATCAGGCCCACAAGGGCACGGGCGAGATCGCGGCCCAGATCCGGGCCGAGGCGCAGAACCCAAAGACCGACCTGTGGTGGGGCGGCACGGGCGACCCCTTCCTGCAGGCGGCCGAGCAGGGCCTGCTCGACGCCTACCGGCCGGCTTACATCAACGACCTGTACGACTGGGCGGTGCGCCAGTACGCCATGAGCGGCAACATGGTGGGCGGCTTCTACACCAGCGCCATCGGCTTCGGCTTCAACACCGACACGCTCAAGAAGAAGCGCCTGCCGGAGCCGAAGTGCTGGGCCGACCTGATCAAGCCCGCGTACAAGGGCGAGATCGAGATCTCCCATCCGGCCACCAGCGGCACGGCCTACACCGTGATCGCCGGCCTGGTGCAGCAGATGGGCGAGGACGCCGCCTTCGACTACCTCAAGAAGCTGCATGCCAACGTCAGCAACTACACGCGCAGCGGCCAGGCCCAGGCGCCCAACGTGGCCAAGGGCGAGGTCGGCATCGGCGTGAGCTTCATCTTCGGCTTCGAGAAGTGGCGCTACGACAAATTTCCGGTGAAGACGGCGGCACCGTGCGAGGGCACGGGCTACGAGGTCGGCGGCATCGCGTTGGTCAAGGGCGCGCGCAACAAGGCCAACGCCATCAGGTACTACGACTTCCTGATGAGCCCGGCCGGCCAGGCCCTGGGTGCGAAGAACGGCAGCCTGCAGTCCCCCGCCAACCGCACCTTCAAACCCGACCCGCGCATCCCGTCGATGGCCGACGTGAAGCTCATCAAGTACGACTTCGAGAAGTACGGCAAGGCGGCCGAGCGCAAGCGCCTGATCGAACGCTGGACGCGCGAGGTCGAATCGCTCCCCCGCTAAAACGGGGCCCCATCGCAAAAATGGGGCTTGATAATCCGGAAGGCGCCCCGACCTGCGGGGCGTTTCCGTTTCTGATTTTCCTGCCCGAGACATGAGCAAACAAACCCTTTCTTTCCAGGCCGAGGTCGCCCAGCTCCTGCACCTCGTCACCCACTCGCTGTACTCCAACCAGGAGATCTTCCTGCGCGAGCTGATCTCCAACGCGTCGGACGCCTGCGACAAGCTGCGCTTCGAGGCGCTGGACCATCCCGAGCTGTATGAAGACGCGCCCAATCTCGAGGTGCGCGTGTCCTTCGACAAGAAGGCGCGCACCCTCACCATCGCCGACAACGGCATCGGCATGAGCCAGCAGGAGGCGATCGACCACCTGGGCACCATCGCCAAGAGCGGCACCAAGGACTTCATGAGCCGCCTGACGGGCGACCAGAAGGCGGATGCGCAGCTCATCGGCCAGTTCGGTGTGGGCTTCTACTCCGGCTTCATCGTCGCCGACAAGATCACCGTCGAGTCGCGCCGCGCCGGCCTCAAGCCCGAGGAAGGCGTGCGCTGGGTGAGCGGCGGCGCCGGCGACTTCGAGGTCGAGACGATCACGCGCGCGCAGCGCGGCACCAGCGTCACGCTGCACCTGCGGGAGGACGCCGAGGAGTACCTCAACGCCTGGAAGCTCAAGCAGGTCATCGGCAAGTACTCCGACCACATCTCCCTGCCCATCCTCATGGAGAAGGAAGAGTGGAAGGAGGGCGAGGACAACAAGGGCGGCGAGATGGTGCCCACGGGCGAGTGGGAGCCGGTCAACAAGGCCAGCGCCCTGTGGACGCGGCCGAAGAAGGACATCACCGACGAGCAGTACATCGACTTCTACAAGTCGATCACGCACGACCAGGAGGCGGCGCTGGCCTGGAGCCACAATCGTGTCGAGGGCAGCACCGAATACACGCAACTGCTGTACATCCCGGCCAAGGCGCCCTACGACCTGTGGAACCGCGACCACAAGGGCGGCGTGAAGCTGTACGTCAAGCGCGTCTTCATCATGGACGAGGCCGAGGCGCTGCTGCCGGGCTACCTGCGATTCGTGCGCGGCGTGGTCGACTCGGCCGACCTGCCGCTGAATGTGAGCCGCGAGCTGCTGCAGGAAAGCCGCGACGTGAAGGCCATCCGCGAGGGCAGCACCAAGCGCGTGCTGTCGATGCTGGAAGACCTGGCGAAGAAGGCCGCGCCCGCCCCGGCGGCCGATGCCGACGGCGTGACCGACGTCACCGACAAGAAGGAAGAGGGTGAGGCCGAGGCGCCCAACGCCGGCGAGAGCGGCAAGTACGCCACCTTCTACGCCGAGTTCGGCTCGGTGCTCAAGGAGGGGCTGGGCGAGGACTTCGGCAACCGCGAGCGCATCGCCAAGCTGCTGCGCTTCGCGTCCACCACCAGCGATGCCGTCACGGTGAGCTTTGCGGACTACAAGGCGCGCATGAAGGAAGGCCAAGAGGCCATCTACTACATCACCGCCGACACCCTGGCCGCCGCCAAGAACAGCCCGCAGCTCGAGGTCTTCAAGAAGAAGGGCATCGAGGTGCTGCTCATGACCGACCGCGTGGACGAGTGGGCGCTCAACTACCTGCACGACTTCGACGGCACGCCGCTGCAGAGCGTGGCCAAGGGCGCGGTCGACCTGGGCAAGCTGCAGGACGAGGAAGAAAAGAAGGCCGCCGAGCAGGCAGCCGAGAGCTTCAAGCCCGTGCTCGACAAGCTCAAGGAAGCGCTCAAGGACAAGGCCGAGGACGTGCGCATCACCACGCGCCTGGTCGACTCGCCGGCCTGCCTGGTGGTGCAGGACCACGGCATGAGCATGCAGCTCGCCCGCATGCTCAAGCAGGCCGGCCAGCAGGCGCCCGAAGTGAAGCCGGTGCTCGAGGTGAATGCCGAGCACCCGCTGGTGAAGAAGCTGGAGAGCGACACGGCCCACTTCGACGACCTGGCGAACATCCTGTTCGACCAGGCGCTGCTGGCCGAAGGCGGCCTGCCCGCCGACCCGGCGGCTTACGTGCGGCGCGTGAACGCGCTGCTGGTGTAACGCGAGAAGGAACCCTGATGCCCACCATCCGAGTCGAACTGCTGGAAGGCCGCACGCCCGAGCAGAAGCGCGCCCTGGCCGAAGCGCTGACCGAGGCCACCGTCCGCACGCTGGGCAGCTCGCCCGGCGCGGTGGACGTGCTGTTCTTCGATGTGCCGCGCCACGACTGGGCGACCGGCGGTGTGTTGTGGAGCGACCAGGCGGCGCCACCTGCAGGCAGCTGACGTAGCTCGTATCCCCGGCCGACGGGCGCCTTCGGGCGCCCGTCGCGTTTGCGGCTCATGCTGGACGGCGTTCCAGGTCCTGGAACCGTTCACGCTGAGCCTGTCGAAGCGCGGCGCAGGGCTTCGACAAGCTCAGCCCGAACGGATTCCTTCCCCATCGCCCTTGGTATCAGGCGTAGATCGGCTCTTCCGCCATCGCCTCGCACTGGTCCTGCAGCATCTGGATCTGGCCCTTCCAGTAGTCGCTGCTGCCGAACCAGGGGAAGGTGATCGGGAAGATCGGGTCCTGCCAGCGCCGCGCCAGCCATGCCGAGTAGTGCAGCAGCCGCAGGGTGCGCAGCGGCTCGATGAGCGCGAGCTCGCGGCGGTCGAAGTCGCGGAACTGCTCGTAGCCGTCGAGCAGGCCGCTCAACTGGCCGGTGCGCTGCGCGCGGTCTCCCGAGAGCAGCATCCACAGGTCCTGCACCGCGAAGCCGGTGCGCGCATCGTCGAGGTCGACGAAGTGCGGGCCGCCGCCCTCCCGGTCGGTGGGTGTCCACAGGATGTTGCCGGGGTGGCAGTCGCCGTGCAGGCGCAGGCTTCGCATTTCCGAGTCGAATCGGCCTCCAGCGCCCGTGGACAGGGCGGTGGAAGCTATCAAATCGAGAGCATTGTTGCAGGCCCGTTCCCAGTCCTTCTGCACATCCAGCGGCACCATCTCGTGGCCCAGGAGCCAGTCGCGCGAGTCGGTGCCGAAGTTCTTCAGGTCGAGCGCCGGCCGGTGCACGAAGGGCCGCTTCGCACCCACCGTGTGGATGCGTGCGAGGAAGCGGCCGATCCATTCGAGCACCTCGAAGTCGTCGAGCTCCGGCGCGCGTCCGCCGCGTGAGGGGCTGACGCTGAAGGCGAAGCCGGCGTGGTGGTGGAGCGTGCGGCCGTCGATGACGCGCGGCGCGACCATCGGCACCTCGGCCGCGGCCAGCTCGAGAGCGAAGTCGTGTTCTTCCTGGATCTGCGCGTCGCTCCAGCGCCCGGGCCGGTAGAACTTCACCACCACCGGCTTCTCGTCCTCGATGCCGACCTGGTAGACGCGGTTCTCGTAGGAGCTCAGCGCCACCAGCCGGCCGTCGCCGTACAGGCCGACGGTGGCCAGGGCGTCGAGCACCGCGTCGGGCGTGAGCGATTCGTAGGGGTGGGGCGTGGCGGGCGCGGTGTCGGGCATCGCGCCATTGTCCGCCGCGCGCCGTGCGCCTCAGGCGGCCAGCGAGAGGATGTGGCCGTCGCGCGGATCGCCGCGGCCGGCGAGCACGGTCTGCCAGGCCTGGGCCACGGCCTCGGGGCCGCGGTGCTGCTGCACGCGCAGCCAGGGCGTGTCGCCCTGCGTGGCACGGGCGATGAAGGCATGCCAGGCCTGCGCCAGCTTCTGGCCGAAGATGTCGGCCCCCCATTCGCCGGTGCGCTTCTTGATCTGGGCCGGGGCGAAGAAGAAGGTCGCGCGCGGGCCGGGCAGGGCCTTGGCGCTGCCTTCGGGCGCACGCTGGTCGACGTGCGTGTTGCCGATCACCATGCTGTAGCGCAGGTTCGCGAAGCGCTCGTGGATGGTGCGGCGCAGCTCGCCGTTGCCCGCGAAGTCCACGTACACGCAGGGCGTGGCTGCGTCCAGCCGGTCGAGTTCGTCGTAGCCCAGCACCTGCGTGTAGCAGCCCAGGCCTTCGCAGAAGGCGCGGTTGGCGGCCGAGGTGAGGCCGATCACGCGCACACCGGGCCGCTGGGCCAGCTGGAAGGCGGTGCCGTACGCGGTCTTGCTCGATGCGCTCGACAGGATCACCGTCGCCGCACCCTCGGCCCCGGCGCCGAAGAAATCGTTGTCGCCCAGGAAATCGTCGATGAGCCACGACGTGATGAACAGCGGGCGCAGCAGGGCCTGCACGTCCTCGGTGTCGGCGGTGTAGAGCGGATCGCGGTTGCAGCGGAAGTAGACGTTGTAGACGGCCGGCAGTTCAGCCCGGTGGGCGGCCGCGTCGGTGAAGCGCTCGGGCGAGAGGCGGTCCGGCGTCAGCACCAGCTGCGAGGCCATGGGGAAATAGCCGTAGAGCCGCTCGCCCACCGCCACGCCCGGGTGCAGCGACTGCACGACACGCCCGAAGCCCCACACCGGCACCTGGCCCCAGCCGTCTTCCGGCGTGGGGAAGAACTGCCAGTAGCTCATCGCGTCGCCGAAGGCGGCGTAGGTGATGTTGTTGGACGTGAGGGCGAAGGCGTCGATGCCGACCCGCACCTGGCCGGGCGCGAGCGGCGTGTCCTCCCGGGTGTGCAGGCGGGCTTCCGGCAGCGAAGACTTGCGGACGATGAATTCGGTGGTGGACATTGGGGCGCTCGCAGTGGCTGGAATGCGCGCACCTTAGCGCCGCCGCATGACCACCGCCAGCGCGGCCGGTGTCGGTTCGTCGCCTGGGCGACGCGCGCTCAGCCCAGCGGCTCGAAGTGCTCGCCCGGCGTCAGCGGCGGATGCCGGTAGGTGGCCGGCGTGCGGCCGAGCTTGACCGGTGCGCCCAGGCCGCGGTAGCCGCCTTCCATCTCGACCACCATGCCGCGGTGCAGCGTGTGCGGGTGCTGCAGCGCGGCGTCGACCGGCAGCACCGGCGCGGCGGGCACGCCGGCCGCCATCAGGTCGTCGACCAGCGTGCGGCCGTCGAAGGCCGCGAGCTGCGCCTCCAGCGTCTGCTTCAGACCTTCGCGGTGCACCGAGCGGGCACCCGCGGTCGCATAGTTCGGGTCCTGCGCCAGGTCGGGCAGGCCGATCACGCGGCAGAAGGCGGCGAACTGCCGGTCGTTGCCCACCGCGACGAAGACCGGGTCGGTGCCGGTGTGCAGCGCGTCGTAGGGGTAGATGTTGGGGTGCGCGTTCCCGGTGCGCTCGGGGTTGCGGCCGTCCATGAACCAGTTGGCCGCGTGCGGGTGCAGCAGCGACAGGCCGCTGTCGTAGAGCGCCGCTTCCACGAACTGGCCGCGGCCGCTGCGCTGCCGTTCCTGCAGCGCGAGCAGCACGCCGATCACCGCGTTCAGGCCCGTCACCATGTCCACCACCGGCAGGCCCACGCGCAGCGGGCCGCCCTCGGCCTCGCCGTTGATGCTCATGATGCCGGTCATCGCCTGCACCGCGGCGTCGTAGCCGGGCAGGGCGCCCAGCGGCCCGTCGCTGCCGAAGCCCGACACGCGGCACCACACCAGCCGCGGAAAGCGTTGCGACAGCGTGTCGTGGCCGATGCCCCACCGCTCCATGGTGCCGGTCTTGAAGTTCTCGATCAGCACGTCGGCCTGGGCCACCAGTTCCAGCAGCGTTTCGCGGTCGGCCGGCAGCGTCAGGTCCAGGTGCTGGATGCGCTTGTTGCGGTTCAGGCCGTGGTAGTACGAGGCCACGCCGTCGCGAAAGGGCGGCCCCCAGGTGCGGGTGTCGTCGCCGCCGGGCGGCTCGACCTTGAGCACGTCGGCGCCGTGGTCGCCCAGGATCTGGCCGCAGTAGGGGCCGCCCAGGATGCGCGACAGGTCGAGCACGCGGATGCCGGCGAGCGCGCCGGCGCTGGGGGAAGAGGCTTCGGTGGCGTTCATCGTTCGGAGGGCATCGACTGCGGGTCAACGGGGGTGAAGGGGCATGCGGGCAGCGGCTGTCTCACCGCGCGAAGGCCGAATCGCGCATTTCGCAATCGGCCTGCAGCGCCCGCCCAGTCTGCGCCAATGCGAAACTCGTCACATTCGTTACGATCTGCGGCGGCAGCGGTTTTCAATCGAGCCGCGCGCCGGACTGCGCGACCACACCTTTCCACTTGGCCGTCTCCGACACGATGAAGCGTGCCAGCTGTTCCGGCGAACTGTCGGGTGCGGGCTCCAAGCCCTGGGCGGCGAACAGCGCCTTGACCTTGGGCGAGGCGAGCACCTCGACGAAGGTCTTGTTGAGCTTCGCAATGCGGTCGGCCGGCGTGCCCGCGGGCGCGACGATGCCGAAGAAGACGCTCACGTCGTAGCCCTTGTAGCCCTGCTCGGCGATGGTGGGCACGTCGGGCAGCGCCTGCGAGCGGGTGGCCGTGGCCACGCCCAGCGCACGCAGCTTGCCGGCCTTGACGTAGGGCAGCGCGGTGAGGATGTCGGTGAAGGTCATGCCCACTTGGCCGCCCAGCAGGTCGTTGAGCGCCGGGCCCGTGCCCTTGTAGGGGATGTGCTGGATGTCGGTGCCCGCCACCGAGTTGAACAGCACGCCCGCCAGGTGCGAGGACGCGCCGTTGCCCGAGGAGGCGTAGCTCAGCTTGCCCGGGTTGGCCTTGGCGTAGGCGACCAGTTCCTTCACGTTCTTCACCGGCAGCGACGGGTTGACCACCAGGATGTTCGGCAGGTGGCCGATCTGGATCACCGGTGCGAAGCTCTTGCTCGGGTCGTAGGTGATCTTGCTGTAGAGGCTGCTGTTGATGGCCAGCGGCCCCGAAGTGCCGAAGAGCAGCGTGTGGCCGTCGGCCTCGGCGCGGGCCACGTAGTCGGCCCCGATGTTGCCGCCCGCGCCGGCGCGGTTCTCCACCACCATGGGCTGGCCCAGGCGGGTCGACATCTCGGCGGCCAGGGTGCGCGCCATGGCGTCGGTGGGGCCGCCCGGCGGGAAGGGCACGACCAGCATGATGGGCTTGGACGGGAAGGCATCGGCGGCAAAAGCGGCCGGCATGCCGGCTGCCGAGGCCAGCAGGGCGGCGCCGGCCAGCACGAGCGCGCGGCGCGAAGGCGAGAAGAAGTGGGGGCGCATGGTGTGTCTCCTGGGGTCGTTGTGGCTGGCAGGGCGGAGGCCGTGGCCTCCGCGGGTGAAGGGGTCAGGCGGCGACGGCCGCCGGTGCGGCCTGCCACGCGGCCGGCAGCACGTCGGGGCTCAGCGGGTCGCGCGGCAGTGCGCGGTGCAGCAGCGCCAGCTGGGCCCAGCGCATGCGATCGGCCGAGCCGGTGCGCGCGGCCTCCCAGGCCATGGCGGCGGCGCTGGTGCAGTGGTACAGGGCCGAGGCGGCCTGGCGGGCCAGCACCTCGCCGCCCGCTTGCGCGGCGGTCTCGGCCAGCGCGGCGGCACGGTCGAAGGTCTCGCGCAGCGCCTGTGCGAAGGCCGGCGCCACCGCCGCGGCGGCCGGCTCGGCGAGCAGGCCCTCGAGGTGCGCGCGCAGCACCGGCAGCGAGCCTTCGCGCTGGATGGCGCGGACCACGTCCAGCGCCACGATGTTGCTGGTGCCTTCCCAGATCGAACCCAGGTGCGCGTCGCGCACCAGGCGCGGGTCGCTCCATTCCTCGATGTAGCCGCAGCCGCCGCGCACTTCCATCGCATCGCCGGTCACCTTGCGCGCATCGCGGCAGGCGCGGAACTTGATGAGCGGCGTGAGGATGCGCAGCAGCGCATAGGCACCGTCCTCGCCCGCATCGGCACGCTGCAGCGCTTGCGCGGTCTGGAAGACCATCGTGCGGGCCTGCTCGGCCGGCACGCGCAGCTTGTCGAGCTGGCGCTGCATCAGCGGCATGTCGGCCAGGCGCTTGCCGAAGGCGCGGCGCTCGGCGGCGATGTACTCGGCCTCGGCCACGGCGCGGCGCATCAGGCCGGCCGCACGCACGCCGTTCGACAGGCGGGAGTTGTTCACCATGTCGGCCATCTGCACGAAGCCGCGGCCCTGCTCGCCGACGAGGTACGCCACCGCGCCCTCGAGCCGGATCTCGCCGCTGGCCATCGAGCGCGTGCCCATCTTGTCCTTCAGGCGCACGATGCGGTAGTGGTTGAGGCTGCCGTCCTCGAGCCGGCGCGGCAGCAGGAAGAGCGACACGCCCTTGAGCCCCGGCGGCCCGCCGTCGACGCGCGCCAGCACCATCGCGAAGTCGGCGTCGGGGTTGGAGCAGAACCACTTGTCGCCCGTGAGCAGCCAGTGGTCTTCGTTGCTGCGGCGCGCGAGCGTGGTGGTGGCGGCGATGTCGGAGCCGGCGGCCTGCTCGGTCATGAACATGGCACCCTGGGCGAGCGCGTCGAAATCCAGCGACACCAGGCGCGGCAGGTAGCGCGCCACCAGCGCCGGATCACCGAACTTCTTGAGCGTGCGGGTGAGCGAGTCGGTCATCGAGACCGGGCAGCACAGCCCGAACTCGGCCTGCACGAAGAGGTAGAACAGCACGTACTTGACGGCCGGCGGCATCTTGCCGCGCCAGCCGAAGGTCTCGTCGCGGTGCGAGATCGCGCCCATCGCGAACTCGGACAGGGCCAGCCGTTCCATCTCCACGTAGGCCGGGTGCTTGACGATGCGCTGCACGTCCAGCCCCGTGCGGGTGCGGCTCTCGAGCTCCGGCGGGTGGTGGTCGGCGATGCCGGCCAGTTCGTCGAGCAGGCCGCCGGCCAGGCCACCGAGGCGCTCGAAGTGCGGTGCCATGTGGCGGCGCAGGTCGTCCGGCAGGTAGAGCTGCAACAGGCGGTGCAGCTCGGCGTCGACGGTGTAGAGGTTCTGGCCGTGGCGGTCCGGGATCGGGTGGGTGACAGCAGCAGTGGATTCGGTCATGGCGTGTCTCCGTGTTTGCGCCATTGTTCGAATCGCGTCGATCCGTGTCCAATATCGTTTGGGTCTTCTTCGATAGGCGATTCGAATGATGGAATTACGCCACCTGCGCTACTTCTCGGTACTGGCCGACGAACTGCACTTCGGGCGCGCCGCGCAGCGCCTCGCGATCTCGCAGCCGCCGCTGTCGGTGGCGATCCGGCAGCTCGAGGAGTCGATCGGCGCGCGCCTGTTCGAGCGCAACAGCAAGGAGGTGCGGCTCACTGCCGCGGGCGCTGCGCTGCGCGATTCGGCGCGACAGCTGCTGCATCGCAGTGAGGAGATCGTGCGCGAGGCGCGGGATGTCGCCTCCGGGTCGGCCGGGCACCTGCGCATCGGCTTCGTCGGTGCGATGCTCTACCGCGGCCTGCCGCAGGCGCTGCGCGCCTTTCGCAAACGCCATGCGGGCGTGCGCATCTCGCTGACGGAGATGAACTCCGCCGAGCAGATGGCGGAGCTGCTGCACGACCGGCTCGACCTGGGCTTCGTCCACACGCACCGCATGCCGCAGGGCCTGCAGCAGCGCCTGCTGCTCACCGAGCCCTTCGTGTGCTGCCTGCCGGCGCGCCACGCGCTCGCGCGTCGGCGCGTGGTGGCGCTCGCCGATCTGCAGGAGCAACCCTTCATCCTGTTCGCGCGTTCGGCCTCGCCCGACTACCACGAGCGCATCCTGTCGATCTGCGGCGGTGCCGGCTACCAGCCCGAGGTGCGCCACGAGGTGCGGCACTGGCTGGCCGTGGTGTCGCTGGTGTCGCAGGACATGGGGGTGGCACTCGTGCCCGAAGCGCTGAAGCGCAGCGCGCTCAAGGGCGCGGTGTTCCGCCCGCTGCAGGAAGCGGTCGCGCAGTCCGAGGCCTACGGCGTCTGGCGTTCGGCGCCGCGCAACCTGCTGGTCGAACGGCTGCTCGAAGAAATGCCCCGCGCGTTGCCGCCGGGGCATTGAGGCGCCGCACGCGGGGGTGCGGCGAACGACGGCCTGCGAGGGCCGGTGCCGGTCAGGCGATGACGATGTCGACCGGGATGTTGCCGCGCGTCGCGTTCGAGTACGGGCAGACCTGGTGGGCGGTGTCGACCAGCTTCTTCTTGGCGTCGGCGTCCAGGCCAGGCAGGGTGATGTTCAGCACGACGGCGACGCCGTAGGCCGCGCCACCGTTGGTCGGGCCCAGGGAGACCTTGGCGTCGACGGCGACGTCTTCCGGCACCTTCACGCCGACCTTGGGCGCGACGGCCTTCATGGCGCCGATGAAGCAGGCCGAGTAGCCGACCGCGAAGAGCTGTTCCGGGTTCGTGCCGGCCTTGCCCGAGCCGGGCGGGTTGAGCTTCACGTCGAGCGCGCTGTCGCTGGACTTGCCGGCGCCGCCGTCGCGGCCGCCCGTGGTGTGGGCTTCGGCGGTGTAGAGAACCTTGTCGAGTTGCGTGGTCATGGTCTTTCCTTCGGTGGTGGTTGAGAAGTGCCGGTTGGCGGGAGAAATCTTCAAATGCCCGAGTCGCAGTGCCTCGCCGTCGGCGTCGATGCCGCCTCGAGGCCGAAGGCCGCGGAGCAGGCCATGCATGGACGCGCGCGGAACCGGCTTTGCCCGGCCGCTGCGTGTGCCCCCTGGAGGGGGTTGGCGGAGCGACACGCAGTGCGCGAAGACTGGGGGTGCTTCATATCACGCTGCTGCGCGCACCCGGTCGCGCAGCGACTGCAACTGGCGCGTGAGCGCCACCAGTTCGTCGATGGAGCATTCGCTGGCCGCGAGCAGGCAGGCCGGCACGCCGGCGGCGCGACCCTTGAGCCGCCGGCCCGCGGCCGTCAGTGTGATGTGGACGCGACGCTCGTCGGCCACGTCGCGCACCCGGGCCACGAGGCCGTTGGCCTCCAGCCGCTTGAGCAGCGGAGTGAGCGTGCCCGAGTCGAGCGACAGCCGCTCGCCCAGTGCCGAGACCATGAGGCCGTCTTCTTCCCACAGCGCCAGCATGACGAGGTACTGCGGGTAGGTGAGGCCCAGCTTGTCGAGCTGCGGCTTGTAGAGCCGGGTCATGGCCAGCGATGCGGAATACACCGCGAAGCACAGCTGGTTGTCCAGCTTGAGCAGTTCGGCGGTGTCCGGATTGGAGTGCATGGCTTGAATTCTATCGAGCAATTAAATTGTGTGCAATTTAATTGGAGCAGCCAATGGCAAGCATTCGTAACGGCGAGGACTGCCAGCGATGGAGCCGACCTGCGCCGGCCCGCGCCTTCTCAGCGTGCCATCAAGGCGGTGGCCATCGCATGAAAGGCCGGCAGCGTCAGCGGGTCATTCCCGGCGTTGGCAGCGATCGGATGGGCGGCGTAGCGCACGATCACCGTCTCGGCCTTCGGATCGATGTAGATGCTCTGGCCGTGGATGCCGCGGGCCATGTAGGCGCCGTGGTCGTTGTGCGTGACCCACCACATGTCCTTGTACGACCAGCCGGGCAGCAGCGCGTAGCCCGCCTTGGCGAAGGCACTGCGCTCGCCGCCCCGCGCGATCTCGGCCACTGCGGCGGCCGGGATCGCCTGCTGCCCGTTCACCCGGCCCCCATTGCGCATGGCCTCGCCGAAGCGCGCCAGGTCGCGCAAGGTGGTGTTGAGCCCGCCGCCGCCGGATTCGGTGCCCACGCGGTCGACCATGAAGTACGCATCCTGCTCGGCACCGATGCGCTGCCAGACCTTCTGGCTCAGCAGCTCGGCCAGCGACTGGTTGCTCGCGCGGCGCAGGATCCACGCCAGCACCTCGGCGTTGACCGTCTTGTAGGCAAAGGCATCGCCATGCGCGCCTTCCTTCTGGAGGGTCTTGAGGAAGTCGTAGAAGGTCTTCGGGCCGGCGTAGTTGGCGCCCTGCGGCAGCATGCCCCCGGCGCGGGCGTAGTCCCAGATCTCGGCCTTCGGGTCGGCATAGTTCTCGGAGTACTTCACGCCGATGGTCATGTCCATCACCTGGCGCACCGTGGCGTCGCCATAGGCGGTGCCGGCCATCTCGGGCAGGTATCGCGTCACGGGCGCGGCCGGGTCGAGCTGCCCTTCGGCCACCAGGATGGCGGCCAGCGTGCCGACGAAGGACTTGGTGACCGACATCGCAAGGTGGGGCCGCTCCGGCGTCAGCGCGCCTGCATAGCGTTCGAGCACCACCTGACCGCGATGCAGCACGAGGATCCCGTCGGTGTAGGTGCGTGCGAGCATCTGCTCGAAGTCCAGGTCCTCGCCGCTGCCCAGGGCCTTGAAGCGCACCTGCTGCGGATCGATGGGTCGGGCAGCCGCCGGCAACGGCAGCGCGGCGCCCGGGCCACGCCACACGTTGGCGGTGGGCACCAGCTCGCGCACGTGCGAAAAGGTCCAGCGCGTGCGCGGGTACACGTTGCCGCGCGGGTCCTCGAAGGTGATGACCTTGTCCGGCGGCGGCGGGAAGCCCTGCATCCAGCCCAGTGCCTGGACCGAGGTAACGGCCGGGTCGGGCAGCGCAGGGGGCGGCGTGCCGGTGGTCTGGGCGATGGTGGCGTTCATGAAGATGGCGCAGAGCGCGGCCACGGCAGTGGTGGCGAGGCGAGGGGCAGGCATCGGGCGCGATTCTTGGTTGTTGTCGGAGCGCCCATTACAGCCATCCGCACGGGCGCGCGGGGAGCGGACAACCCCGAGGGTGGATTGCCCGGCGCTCAGCGGCCCGTGAAGCGCGCCGGCCGTTTCTCGATGAAGGCGCGCACACCTTCGGCCGCATCCTCGCTGAAGATCAGCTTCTGCTTCACGGGCTCGAAATCCTCCGTCGCGGCCACCGGCCCCTGCTCGATGGCCTTGATGACGTTCAGGCGCGTGGCCACCACGGCGAGCGGCGCCTGCGCAGCGATGCGTTCGGCGATGGCGAAGGCCGCGTCGAGCTGCTGGCCGGCCGGTACCACCTTCTGCACGAAGTTCAGGCGATAGGCCTCGGCGCTGTCGAACTCGTCGGCCGTGAGCAGGTGCAGCATCGCATTGCCCATGCCGGCGCGCTCGGCCATGCGCAGCGTGGCGCCGCCCGAGGCCATGATGTTGCGCGCCACTTCCAGCTGCGAGAAGCGGCAGTTGTCCGCCGCGACCGTGATGTCGGCCGCCAGCATGAGCTCGATACCCACGGTGAAGCAGATGCCTTGCACGGCCGCCACCATCGGCTTGGTCCGGCGTCGGTAGCCAGGCTGGCCCATGTTGTGCGGCTCCACCAGCGTGCCGTCGGCCGGGATGGCCACGCCGCCCGCCTTCATGAATTCCGAGATCACCGGCAGGTCCAGGCCCGCGGTGAAATGGTCGCCGAAGGCATGCAGCACGCCGACGCGCAGGGCGTCGTCGTCGTCCAGCCGCGTATACGCCTCGGCCAGCTGCCGGAACATGGCCGGCGTCCAGCCGTTGCGCTTGGCCGGCCGGTTGATGCCGATCAGCAGCACATGGCCGCGCACCTCGGTGCTGATGCAGCCTTCGGCCGGTGGGGTGGGGGTCTGGATGTCCATGGGTGTCGAGTCTCCTGGTCCGAACCATAGTGGAACGCGGCCTCCCCGCCAGTCGCGTAGAGGACGGTCATGCGGTGTCAGGCCGGCCGGTGCTTCATGCGGCGGGCGGTGGCCACCACCACCTCGCGCAAGGCCTGTACGGTTGGGTGCCCGTCGAGTTCCTTCAGCGTGAAGAAGCTCACCGGCGGCAGGTTCCAGTTGAGGCGGTAGGGCAGCGCCGCCCAGCCGCTGGCGCGCTCCATCTCCTCCATCACGTCGCGCGCGAAGATCGTGATGGCATTCGGTTCCTGGCGCAGCACCATCTCGATGCCGCGCAGCGAGGTGGTCTCCAGGATCGGCATCGGCGGCTGCACGCCGGCACCGACGAAGACCGCGTTGTAGGTGCGGCGCATGGGCGTGTTGGGCGGCGGCAGGATCCAGTCGAGCTGTGCGAGCCGGGCCCAGTCCAGCGGGCCCCGCGAGAGCCGCTTCACGTTGCGCGCGCCGACGATCAGGCAGGGCTCCTGCTCGTAGATCGCCTGCTGCACGAGCCCGCTCGCATCGCCGTCGTAGGAGCGGCCGATGGCGCAGTCGATCTCGCGCGCCAGCAGGTTCGCCACCAGCTCGTCGGTGGTGCCCTCGCGCACCATCACCGAGATGCGCGGCGAGCGGTCGAGCAGGTGCGTGAGCGCGGCCGACATCAGCTGCTGCGGCACCTGCTGCGTCAGGCCCAGCCGCAGGCGGCCGCTGCGGCCCGCCTCGATCGAGGTCAGCACGCGGGTCGTGGCCTCCAGCTCCGCGAGCCAGCGGCGCGCGTAGTGCAGCACCGCGTCGCCGGCCGGCGTGGGCACCAGTCCGCGGCTGCTGCGCGTGAACAGGATGCTGCCGAAGATGTCCTCCACCTCGTGCAGCGCCTTCGTGATCGCAGGCTGGCTCAGTTGCATCTCGGCTGCGACCCGGCCCAGCGAGCGGTGGCGGTCGATGGTCTGCAGCAGCGCCAGCTGCCGCAGCTTCAGCCGCGACAGCAGTGCGTGCTGGAGCTCGGTGGCGGGGTCTTTCGCGTTCGGCATGCCCATAACTCCTTGGTTATCGGTCCATCAGAAATTATTTCATTTTGGTGAATCCGCAGTCCTAGACTTTTTGCATGGACCTGCAACAACCGATCGCCGCCTCCGCCGTCACGGCCGAGTTTCTGGACACGCTGGCGGGCGCCGCCGACGCCGCGCAGGCGCTGGCGCTGATCGATGCCTGCCGTGCCCGGGTCGCCGGTGGTGGCATCTTCAGCATCCAGCAGAACGTCACCCGTGCCGACGACGCGCCAGGCCAGGTGCTGCTGCGCCGCTTTTACTCGTCCGCGGCGGGCACCTTCCCCGTCAACGGCACCAAGCGCAAGACCCTCACGCGCTGGACGCAGCGCCTGTTCGTCGAGGGCCGGCTCTTCCTGGGCGAGGGCGAGGCGGCGCTGGCCGAGCACTTCGACGACTTCGACCAGATGCGCGCCTTCGGCCTGCGCAGCGTGGTCAACGTGCCGCTCATGCAAGGGCCGCTCTGCTACGCGACCTTCAACGTCTTCGGCACCGCGACGCGGTGGCAGCCGGAGCAGGTCTTCGCGTTCCGGCTGCTGGCGCTGGCGGCGGCGCGGTGGGTGCCGGTCGCACCGGCGCTGAGCTACCGCTTCGAGCCGGCCGGCGCCGGTGTTGCTGCGTGAAGACACATCACGATCGAAGGAGCCACGCCATGCCCGTCCACGCACTGCATCACTTCACGATCCGCTGCACGCCCGAGGAGCTGCCGCCGCTGGTGGACTTCTACACCCGCGTCATGCGTCTGGAGGTCGGGGCTCGGCCAGACATCCCGGCGCCCGGCGCCTGGCTCTATGCCGACGGCCAGCCCATCGTGCACCTGTACGCCCACCTGGCGAGCGCCGACAGGCCGGCCGAGCCCGCCACCGGCCACGTGGACCACATCTCGTTCCGGGCGCACGGCCTCGAGGAGATGCGCGCCCATCTGGGCGCGGCAGGCGTCGCCTTCGCCGAGGCGCCGATCCCCGGCTGGGCGATCCACCAGCTCTTCCTGCACGACCCGCGGGGCCTGCGCATCGAGATGACCTTCTGGATGGACCAGGAAGACGGGGCAGCGGAATGACGCGCTTCGTCCAGGCCGGCGAGGTGCGCATCGCCTTCGACATCCAGGGCGAGGGCGATCCGCTGCTCCTGATCCACGGAGCCGAGGCCTCGCGGCAGATGTTCGCCGCGCTGGTGCCGCTGCTCGCGCCGCACTTCACCGTGGTTGCCTACGACCAGCGCGATTGCGGAGAGACCGAGGCACCCGAGCGCGCCGCCACACTGGCCGACCTGGCCCGCGACGCGCAGCAGCTCATCCAGGCGCTGGGTTTCCGGCGCGCCCACGTGTTGGGCTCGTCCTTTGGCGGCCGCGTGGCGCAGGCGCTGGCGCTGCTGCATCCGCGCTCGGTCGACCACCTTGTGCTCGGCAGCACCTGGCCATTGCCGCGGCCCTACGAGGAGCTGTGCCCGGACGCGCGCCACCTGGCCGGGCTGCGTGCCGGACTGCCGGCCACGGCCGAGGAACTGGCGACCTGGTTCTTTCCCGAGGATTTCCTGTGCACGCGGCCCGAGCTGCGCGGCCTGTTTGCCGCCGCGCGGCCGGCTTCGGCGCGCTCGACCCGGCGCGGTGAGACGGTGCGCACCACGCTCGAGCGGGGCGTGGCCGACATCGCCGCGCCGACGCTGGTGCTGGCCGGCGAGCTCGACCGCGTGGTGCCGCCCAGCGTCACCCTGTCGATGGCCGGGCGCATCCGCAGCGCCGACGCCGTGCTCTTGCCCGGCGTCGGCCATGTCACCGCGCTGCAGGCGCCGCAGATGCTGGCGCAGCACATCCTCCGTTTCCTGCGGCCCGAAGGAGCCAAGCCATGAGCACCCACCCCGAGCGCGCACGCGGGCGCCCCGACTACATCCGCATCGACGGCCTGTCCAAGCACTTCGGCGACGGCGGCGAGGGCGTGCTGGCGCTGAAGGACATCGACTGCAGCATCGAGCAGGGCAGTTTCGTGACCATCGTCGGTCCCAGCGGCTGTGGCAAGAGCACGCTGCTGCGCATCCTGGCCGGCCTGCTCGACTACGACATCGGCCAGGTCACGCTCGACGGCCAGCCGATCCGCGGCACGCGGCGCGACGTCGGCGTGGTGTTCCAGAGTTCGATCCTGCTGCCCTGGCGCACCATCCTCGAGAACGTCATGCTGCCCGCCGAGGTGCTGGGCATCCCGGCGAAGCAGGCCCGTGAACGGGCGATGCAGCTGCTGGCCATGGTGCGGCTGGAGGGCTTCGAGCACAAGCTGCCGCGCCAGCTCAGCGGCGGCATGCAGCAGCGCGCCTCGATCGCGCGGGCGCTGCTGCACGACCCCAAGATCCTGCTGATGGACGAGCCTTTCGGCGCGCTCGACGCCATGACGCGCGAGCGCATGAACCTCGAACTGCAGCGCATCTGGATGGAGAGCGGCAAGACGGTGGTGCTCATCACCCACTCCATCCCCGAGGCCGTGTTCCTGGGCGACCGGGTCTTCGTGATGTCGCCGCGCCCCGGAACGCTGGAGCGCGTGCTGACCATCGACCTGCCGCGCCCCCGCGCCATGGACGTGATGTCGCACCCCGCCTTCGCCACCGCGTCCGCGTCCATCCGCGAACGCTTCTCCCACGCCGCCTCTTTCGACTGACCGAGGACCCGCCATGAGCACCGCCATGCTGACCCAAGACGACGCCCGCGCGCCCGCCGCTGCGTCCGCCCCCGCCGTCGCGCCGCGCCCGGCGCCGCGCGTGAGACGGACCCGCTTCCTCGCCTCCACCCGCGTGCAGTCGATGCTGCTGCTCGCCGCGTTGCTCGGCGCGTGGGAGGCGGCCGTCAGGGTGTTCAAGGTGCCCGGGCACCTGGTGCCGCCGGTCAGCGACGTCGCCATCGCGCTCTGGCGCGGGCTGGCCACCAGCCCGATGGCCAAGGACGGCTTCTGGTACCACGGCGGTGTGACCGTGGCCGAGATCCTCCTGGGCTTCCTCATCGGCAGCGGCGTCGGTCTGGCCATCGGCATCGTGGTGTCGCAGATGCCCAGGCTGGAGGCCTTGCTGGAGCCCTACGTGGCGGCGCTGCAGAGCGTGCCCAAGGTGGCCATCGCGCCCATCATCGTGGTGTGGCTGGGCTTCGGCATCGGCTCCAAGGTGATGATCATCTGCCTGCTCACCTTCTTCCCGGTGCTGGTGACCAGCATCGCCGGCTTCAAGGCCGTGGATGCCGACCGCATCGACCTGCTGCGCTCGCTGTCGGCCACACGCTGGCAGATCTTCCGCAAGGCCAAGTTCCCCAGCGCGCTGCCCTACGTCTTCGCAGGGCTCAACATGGCGGCCGCCTTCAGCGTGGTGGGGGCCGTGGTCGGCGAATTCGTGGGCGCGCAGGCCGGGCTGGGCGTGCTCATCCTGCAGATGGAAGCCCAGGCCGACACCGGCGGCAGCTTCGCGGTCTGCGTGGTGCTGTCGGTCATCGGCATCGTCATGACCGACGTGCTGCGCCGCATCCAGCGCCGCGTGCTGCACTGGATGCCGGCCGACAGCTCGCAACGCACGGTCAGCGTCTGACGCGCAGCACCTCCTTTTCGTGATTCGCAACTTCCTTCCTGAAGGACCTCATCATGTTGAATCGTCGTGACTTCGGACTCGGCCTGGGGGCCCTGGGCCTGGCCGCCGGCCTGCCTGCGCCGGCCCAGAACGTGCGCGTGATGCGGCTGGCGAATACCGCCGCCGTCAACGACCCGCAGCAGTGCTTCGTCACCGCCGGGCAGCACCCGCGGCTCAATTTCTACAAGCCCAACGGGGTGGATCCCGAGTACGTGAACATGTCCAGCATGACCCAGGCCCTGCAGAGCCTGCGCGCCGGCCACGTGGAGTTCGGCCCGGCCGTGCCCGGCCTGCTGCTGCCGGCCATGGCCAAGGATCCGTCGCTCGACCTGGTCAGCGTGTACAAGTGGCTTCCGCGCAATGCCAACGTCATCGTGGTCAAGCCCGACAGCCCGATCAAGTCGGCGGCCGACCTGGCCGGCAAGCGCATCGGCGTGCGCAGCCAGGGCGACACCGGCATCGTTCTCACCCGCACCATGCTGGCCGAACTGGGCCTGAAGGACGACAAGTGCGAGTACATCGCCATCGGCGACGGTGCGCCGGCCGGCGCGGCCATCGACAACGACCGGGTGGACGCGATGGTCGCCTTCGACACCGCGACCGCGCGCATCGAACTGGTCGGCACGAAGCTGCGCTACGTGCCGCTCACGCCGAAATTCGCGCAACTGGGTTCGGGGTGGCTGTGCGTGCCGCGCAAGCTGCTCAAGGAGGACCGCAAGGCCGTGGTGGCGCTGTTCCAGGGCATCGCCAAATCGACGATCTTCTCCAGCGCCAACCTCGATGCGGCCATCGACCTGCACTGGGCCGTCTACCCCGAGAGCAAGCCCAAGGGCCGCAGCCTGGACGAGGCGCGCAAGGAACTGAACTTCATCCTCAAGGACCGCAAGAACAGCTGGATGCGGCGGCCCGACGACCCGGACCAGCGCATGGGCGCGTCCTCCCTGGCGGAGTGGAAGTCCAACATCGAGATCGCCGCCGAGAGCAGCCGCAACCCGAAGCTCGCCGACGAGCTGGGCGATCCGAATCGCCTGTTCACCAACGAGTTGATCGACGACATCAACGCCTTCGACAAGCAGGCGGTGGTCGACATGGCCCGGTCGTTCAAGCTCTAGACGCCCGGGGAGCCCGATCATGGATGTTCTCGTTTCCGGTGCCAGCATGGCAGGCCTCTCGGCCGCGTACTGGTTCGCGCGGCTGGGCCACCGGGTCCGCGTGGTCGAGCGCGCCGAGGGGCTGCGTCCCGGCGGCGCGCCCATCGACGTGCGCGGCAAGGCGCTCGGCACGGCGCAGCGCATGGGCATCCTCGGCACGATCCAGGACCAGAAGGTGAGCCTGATCGAGCCCGGCCCCGTGCTCGACGGCACCGGGCGCCAGGTCGCCACGCTCGACTTGCGCTGGTTCGCCAACGAGACCGACGAGGACGTCGAGATCACGCGCGATCGGCTCAACCGCATCCTGCTCGACGCCATTCCCGAGGGGGTCGAGTTCCGCTTCAAGGTGTCGATCGCATCGCTGGCCGACGGCCCCGCGGGCGTGGAGGTCGCGTTCAGCGATGGCGAGCGCGGCCGCTACGACCTGGTGGTGGGCGCCGACGGCCTGCATTCCAACGTGCGCAAGCTCGCCTTCGGCCCTGAGACGGATTACGTGCGGCACTTCGGCCACTATGTGGCGCTGGTCGACCTGCCGCCCGGCAGAGACTGGCAGCGCGCGATGCTGAACGTGCCCGGCCTCACGGTCGCGGTGCGCGATGCGGGCGATGGCCCCCAGGCCATGATGCTCGCGGCCAGCCCGCCGATCGACTACGACTGGCGCGATGCCGATGCGCAGAGACGCCTGATTGCGCAATTCCTGTCGCGCGTCGATGCCTGGCAGGTGCCTGCCTTGCGCGCGGCCTTCGCCGACCCCGCGGCACGCGGCTTCTACTTCGATTCTGTGAGCCAGACCCACATGCCGAGCTGGACGCGCGGCAACGTTGCGGTCATTGGCGACGCCGGGCACTGCGCGGCGCTGCTGTCGGGCATGGGCACCACCCTGGCCATGGTGTCGGCCGAACTGCTGGCGACCACATGGACCGCGCATGGTGGCGACATGGCCGCCGCGTCGCCGGCCTACCACGCGCAGCTGCGTCCCTACGTGCAGCAGTGCCAGGCCTTCGCCCACGAGGGCGCACCGATCATGGTGCCGCCCACGCAGGAGGCGCTGGACCGGCGCAATGCGGAGTTCCGGGCCTACGCCGCCCGGTACGCCTGACGGCACCCTGGGCGCGGCTGCGGCGCGCCCTCGGCACAATGCCCGCATGACCCAAGCACCCCTGCTGACGGCCGTGGACGACGGTGTGATGACGATCACGCTCCACCGGCCCCAGAAGCTCAACGCCATCGACAACCCCCTGGCCGAGGCGCTGCTCGACGCGATCGGGGCGGCCGCGGGCGACGAGGCGGTGCGGGCCGTGCGCGTGCGCGGCGAGGGCCGCGCCTTCTGCGCCGGCCGCGACGTGGGCGCGCCGCCGAGCGAACGCGACCTGGTGCTCGTGCAGGCGGTGGCGTCCGCGCTGGTGCGCCTGGACAAGCCGGTGCTCTTCGCCGTCCACGGCTGGACGCTGGGCGTCGGACTGGAGTGGATGCTCGACGCCGACATCGTCATCGCGGCGAGCGACGCGCGTTTCCGGCTGCCGGAGGCCTCGCTCGGCGTGTTCGTCACCGGCGGCCTCAGTGCCACGCTGGCCGCCTGCGCGGGCGTGGCCCGCGCGAAGGCCCTGACGCTGCTGGGCGAAACGTTCGGCGCCGACGAGGCCCGGGCCTGGGGCCTGGTCTGGCGCGTGGTAGCGCCCGAGGACCTGGACGACGCATCGATGCAGATGGCGCGGCAACTGGCGGCGCTGGCGCCGGAGGTGGCGCGCCAGTTCAAGCGCGTCCTCCACGAGGTCGGGCTGGCGAACTTTGATGCCGCCATCGCGCGGGAGAACGCCGCGCATGCGGCGCTCGCCGGCATCGCGGATGCTGCGGAAGGCGGCCCCTGAGCGCGCGGCCTCCCGCAGCGTTGCTCAGTAGGTGTACACGCCCCGCCCGGTCTTGCGGCCCAATTGGCCGGCGGCCACCATCTCCTTGAGCAGCGGGCAGGGACGGTACTTGGAGTCGCCGAACTCCTCCAGGTACACCTCCATCACGGCCAGGCACACGTCCAGCCCGATCATGTCGGCCAGCGCCAGTGGGCCGATGGGCTGGTTGCAGCCGAGCTTCATGCCGGCGTCGATGTCCTCGGCCGTGGCCAGGCCTTCGGCCAGGACGAAGAAAGCCTCGTTGATCATCGGCACCAGGATGCGGTTGACCACGAAGCCCGGCGCGTTCTTCACCGTGATGGGCGACTTGCCCAGCTTGAGCGCCAGCGCCTTCACCGCGTCGTGCGTGGCGTCGCTGGTGAGGTAGCCGCGGATCAGCTCCACCAGCGCCATCATCGGCACCGGGTTGAAGAAGTGCATGCCGATGAAGCGGTCGGGCCGCTTCGTGTCGGCGGCCAGCTGGGTGATCGAGATCGACGAGGTGTTCGACGCGATGATCACCTCGGGCGCCAGCATCGCATCGACCTGCCGCAGGATCTTGGTCTTCAGGCCGTGGTTCTCGGTCGCGGCCTCGATCACGAGCTGCGCGGACTTGAGGTCCTCGTAGTTCGTCGAGCCCTGGATCAGCTGCAGCGCGTCGGCCTTCTGGGCTTCGGTGAGCTTGTCCTTCTTGATCAGTCGGTCGAGGCTGCCCGAGATGGTGGCCACGCCCTTGTCCACGGCCGCCTGGGCGATGTCGACCATCACGACGCGGATGCCCGACACGGCGCAGGCCTGCGCGATGCCGTTGCCCATGGTGCCGGCGCCGATGATGCCGACGGTCTGGATGTCCATTGAATGCTCCTCAAAGAAGTGGGAAAGAACGCAATGGACGAATGCTAACGGCCCACCTTGCAGCGGGCCGTCGCCAGTTCAACAAGGCTCAGCGCGCCGGTCGGATGCGGTAGATCGCGTTGTTCAGGTCGGCCGACACGTACACGCTGCCATCGGCGCCCACGGCCACGCCGGTGGGCACGTAGGGCGGCGGCAGGCCGGGGCCGGCGGCCAGTCCGATCGGCAGGTTTTCGGCCACCGTGCGCTTGCTGCCGTCGGCCGGGTTGATCTCCACCAGCCGCTTGGCGGCCGATTCGGCCACGATGAAGCTGCCCCACGGCGTTTGCGCCAGCCCTTCGGGCATCGCCAGGCCCTGGGCCACGGCCACGGGCGCGCCACCGGCGAGCGGCACGCGCAGCAGGCGGCCGGCCGCTTCGGTGACGTAGATCGCCCCATCGGCGCCCAGCACCATCTGCACCGGGCCCTGGATGCCGCTGGCCAGCACCTGCCGCGTGGCGTACTTGTCGCCGCTGGCGCGCGTGATGCTGCCGGTCGCGATCTCGGCGACGACCACGCTGCCGTCCTCCAGCGGGATCGCATCGTAGGGCGCCTTCAGCCCGTGGATCACCGCCGTGGTCTTGCGGGTCGCGCGGTCCACCAGTTGCGCCGTGCCGGTGAACCAGGACGACAGCGCGAAGCGCGTCTTCGACAGGCCCACCGCGAAGGGGTACTCGAGCTCGGGTTCGCGCTGCATGCGGAAGATGTCGCTCACGGCGCCGGTCTTCAGGTCGACCTCGCGAAAGCCGAACACGTCGGCCACCCAGAGTTTGTCGCCCTCGGTCTTCATGCCCGCCGGCACGGCCACCGCGCCGCCCGTCAGGCGCCGTAGCTCGCCGGTGGCCGGGTTGAAGGCGTCCACCGCGTTGTTGGCCATGTTCGACACGTAGATCGTGCCGTCGGGCGCGATCGCCAGGTTGTCGAGCGAGGGCGTGAGCTGCTTCGCCACCGTCTTGCGACCGGTGGCGAGTTCGACACGCACCAGCTCGCCCGAGCGCGCGTCGACCACCCACAGGTTGCCCTTGCCGTCGAGGTTGGCGGCGGCCGGGATCTGGAAGCCGTCGGCAATCACCGTCATCGCGCCGTTGGCCGGGTTGATCTTTACCACCTGGCCCTTGAACCAGAGCGGGCCATAGAGCCAGCCATCGGGCCCGACCTCGAAGCCGTTGAAGCCGCCCATGTCCTTCTTGATCAGGCGCGGCGGCTGCTGGCCCGTGCGGTCGATCTTCCACAGCGCGTCGCCCAGGAAGACCTGCGAGGCGTAGAGCTTGCCGTTGCGGCGGTCGAAGTCCAGCGAGTTCAGACCGGGCAGGTCCTTGGCCAGCACGCGCATCGGGGCGCCGTCGCTCTCGCGGTAGCGCAGCATGCCCATGAGGTAATTGGTCCAGGCCAGCTCGCCGCGCGGGCCGACGGCGATGTCGTCGGCCTGGCCTTCGGGGGCGGCGATGAACACGCGCGCCTGGCCGGTGCGGCGGTCGACTTCCCACATGCTGTTGCCGACGACCGAGCCGGCCAGCAGGCGGCCCTGCCGGTCCACGGCCAGGCCATGCACGCCGGCGAAGGCGGACGGCTGCACCAGGGCCTCGGGCGCGGACCAGGCGGCGGGCCGCGTCGGCGGCGCCGTGCTGCAGCCGGCCAGCGCGGCGAGGAGGGCGGGAACGGCGAGCGCGAACGCGGCCGTGCGGCGGCGCAGTGAGATGGGCATACCAGGTGTCTCCGAATGGTTGTTGTGGTGCTTGGCCGTTGCTGCCCGCGGGTGGCGTCGGCCAGGCGGAGTCTTCGCAGGCGTCGCCTGCCGCGCAGTCACGCAGGGGACAAATCCTTGAAACAAATCGGCTTGCGGCGCCCGTGCCACCTGCGCGGATAGCTATGAAAACCATAGCAACCGGGCGCTTTCCCGGGCAGCAGCCAGTTGGCGCAAGCCGCGCCGCCGCGGCGCTGCGTACGCTCCGGCGCAGCCTGCCACCGCATCGCCGCCCATGACCGCCGACACCTCCCCGCCAACCGCCCGTCGCACCGTGCGCATCGGCGGCGCCTCGGGCTTCTGGGGCGACAGCAGCGTGGCGGTGGGGCAGCTGGTGCGCGGCGGCGCACCCATCGACTACCTGGTCTTCGACTACCTCGCGGAAACCACCATGGCCGTGCTGGCCGGCGCGCGCCTGCGCCAACCCGAGATGGGCTGGGCCACCGATTTCGTCGAGATCGCCATGCGCGATGTGCTGGCCGACTGCGTGGCGCGGCGCATCCGCGTGGTGAGCAACGCCGGCGGCGTGCACCCTGAAGCCTGCGCCGAGGCATTGCGTGCGCTGGCGCGGGAGCAGGGCGTGGACGTGCGCGTGGCCGTGGTGCTGGGCGACGACGTGAGCGTGCAGATGCCGGCACTGCATGCGGCCGGCACAGTAGACATGGCGAGCGGTGACCCCGTACCGGCACGTGTGCTCAGTGCCAATGCGTACTTGGGCGCACAGGGCATCCGCGCGGCGCTCGCGGCCGGGGCCGACGTCGTCGTCACCGGCCGCTGCGTCGACAGCGCCGTGACGCTCGGGCCGCTGCTGCACGAATTCGGCTGGGCGCCCGACGACTGGGACCGCCTCGCGGGCGGCAGCCTGGCGGGCCACATCATCGAATGCGGCTGCCAGGCGACAGGTGGGCTGCACACCGACTGGCAGGCGATCCCCGACTGGCCGACCATCGGCTACCCCATCGTCGAGGTGGCGGAAGACGGCAGCTTCACGCTGACCAAGCCGCCTGGCACCGGCGGCGCCGTCCTGCGCGCGGCGGTGGCCGAGCAACTGCTCTACGAGATCGGCGACCCCGCCGCCTATCTGCTGCCCGACGTGCGCTGCGACTTCACGCAGGTGCGCATCGAGCAGGTCGACGAGGGGACAGTGCGCGTGAGCGGCGCGCGCGGCGGCCCGCCGCCCAGCGGCTACAAGGTGTCGGCCACCGTGCTGGACGGCTGGCGCTGCGCGGGCTCGATGGTGATCGTCGGCCGCGAGGCCCCGGCCAAGGCGCGCCGCACGGCCGAGGCGATCCTGGCGCGCACGCGGTCGCTGTTCCAGGCGCGCGGCCTGGCCGACTACACGGCCACGTACGTCGAGGTGCTGGGCACCGAATCCATCTATGGCCCGCATGCGCGCCCTGGCGCTGCGGACGCGCGCGAGGTGCTGATGCGCGTGGTGGTCGACCATGCCGACAGGAAGGCGCTCGAACTCTTCGCACGCGAGATCGCGCCGGCCGGCACCTCTTGGTCGCCCGGCACCACCGCGCCCGGCTCGATGGCGGGGCGGCCGCCGGTGGTGCCGCTGATCAAGCCCTTCGCCTTCGTGCTGCTCCGGGAAGCGGTCGCTGTGCGTGTGCTCCTGGAGGGCGACCAACTGCCGCTGGCCGCTGCGCCCGGCCTGCAGGCGCCCACCGCTGCGGCACCGGTGCCGCCGCCCGAGGCGGTGGCGCTGCCGGCCGATGCCGTCGAACTGCCCCTCATCGCCCTGGCCTGGGCGCGCAGCGGCGACAAGGGCGACCTCGCCAACATCGGCGTCGTCGCGCGGCGGCCCGAGTGGCTGCCCTGGCTGTGGGCCGCGCTCAGGCCCGAGGCCGTCGCCGGCTGGTTCGGCCACCTCATGACCACCCGGCACGTCGAACGCTTCCATCTCCCCGGCATCCACGCGCTGAACCTGCTGCTGCACGGCGCCCTGGCCGGCGGCGGCCCGCGCTCGCCGCGGCTGGACCCGCTGGGCAAGGGCATGGCGCAGATGCTGCTGGACATGCCCGTGAAAGTCCCGCCCCGCGTGGCGGCGCAGGCGGCGCAAGATGCCGACCTTGCCAACCATTGACGCCACGCCATGCTGCATCCCCAAGCCCGAGCCCTGATCGATCTCATCGAATCGCGCGGCCTGCCACCCACCCACACGCTGCCGCCCGTCGAGGCACGCGCCTTCTACCGCGAGCGCCGGGGCTTCACGCAGCCCGATGCGCCCGAGGTCGGCGAAGTGCGCGAGCTGCGCGCGCCCGGCCCGCTGGGCGACATCCCGCTGCGCGCCTACCGCCCCTTCGGCGCCGCGCCCGAGGCCGTGCTGCCCGTGCTGGTGTACTACCACGGCGGCGGCTGGGTCATCGGCGACCTGGACACGCACGACGTGCTGTGCCGCGAGCTGTGCAACGGCAGCGGCTGCGCCGTCGTCGCGGTCGACTACCGCATGGGGCCCGAGGTGCGCTTTCCTGGCGCGGTGAACGACGTGCTGGCCGCCACGCGCTGGGTCGCGTCGCAGGCGAAGGAGCTGCGCATCGACCCGGCGCGCCTCGCGGTGGGCGGCGACAGCGCCGGAGGCAACCTCGCGGCCGTGGTGTCGATCGCCGCGCGAGACGACGCCGACGGGCAGGGGCGGCTGCCCATCGCCTTCCAGTTGCTCATCTACCCCGGCACCGACATGCGCCGCGGCCACGCCTCGCACACCACCAACGGCCAGGGCTACGTGCTGACGGCGGACACCATCACCTACTTCCACGACCACTACATCGACGACGCGAAGCACGACCTGGACTGGCGCGCCTCGCCCTTGCTGGCTGCGAGCCACGCCGGGCTGCCGCCCGCCCTGGTGATCACGGCCGGCTACGACCCGCTGCGCGACGAAGGGCTGGACTACGCGCGGGCGCTCAGCGCCGCCGGCACGCGGGTGAGCTACGTCTGCTTCGAGCGGCAGATCCACGGCTTCATCACCATGGGCCGCGTGCTCGACGAGGCGAACACCGCGGTGGCGCTGTGTGCGGCCGAGCTGCGCCGCGCGCTGACCGCGCCGATGCGGGGCTGAGGCGCATGCCGCGTCGCACGGGCGGTCCAAAAATCGTCCGTTTCGACGACGCCGTGCCGCACACGGGCCTGAACAATCGCGGCGCGCCGGGGCTGTTGGCCGAGCCCACTAGGGAAAGCACCGGCGTGCGGAAGCCCCACATGGCAGGGGCCGCCGATACGATCCGCCGGACCGCGCCGGCGTGCCGGTGCGGGACGCGGTGGGCCGAGTGTCTTGAGAAGAACCCGAGGAGACCGAGCAGCATGCAGACGACGAGGGTGGTGCAGGCCGACGGCGGCGAGCGCCTGATGTGGCTGACGACGACGCGCGTGTTCTATGCCGGCCTGCTCGGCGCGGCGAGCGAACGCAACTTCGGCGGCTACGGCATCTACGTGTCGCCGCGCGGCCTGCCCAACCGCATCCGCATCGGCGGCGGGGCGTGGCAGTCGGGCGAGCTGTTCGTGGTGCCGCCGCAGGTGCCGCACCGGGTGGAGAGCGCCGAGCCGCTGATCCTCAACCTGCTGGTCGAGGCCGATGCAGCCGACCCCGATGCGCTGCCTGCCGTGCTGCGCCACTGTGGCCCGGTCGACGACACGGCGTTCGTGCGCCGCGTGCGGGCGGCCCACGCGCACCTGCTGCATGCGTCCGGCCGCGAATGCTTCGACGGCTTCGACTTCGACCACCTGTTCTTCGGCGAGGCGCTGGCACCGCGGCCCATGGACGCGCGCATCCGCCGCGTCGTCGAACGCGTCAACGCCGACCCGGCCGCGGCCCGTTCGGCCGAGCAGTGCGCCGAGGACGTGCACCTGTCCTTCTCGCGCTTCCTGCACCTGTTCAAGGCGCAGACCGGCATGACCTACCGCGCCTTTCGCGCCTGGAAGCGGGCGCGTAGCCTGCTGCGCTACGTGCGCGAGTCGGCCAGCCTGACAGACATTGCGCTCGATGCGGGCTACCCCGACTCGACGCACTTCAGCCACTCGATCCGGCAGATCTACGGCCTCAGGCCCAGCGACATCGTGGCCGGCTCGCGGCGCCTGGCGCTGCACGACGCGGCAGGCAGGGTGCTATGCAATTGATAGCTGGTCGCGCCCGCCCCATGGGCGTTGCAGGCCGATTTGGTTTGAAACTCTGAGCGGAGGGCCGGCGCCGTGCAAGTCCTCCAACTGCTGCTCTCGGGCATCGCGCAAGGCTGCATCTACGGCCTGATCGCGCTGGGCTTCGTGCTGATCTACAAGGCGACCGAGACGGTGAGCTTCGCGCAGGGCGACCTGATGATGCTCGGCGCCTTCACCGCCTTCGCCGGCATGACGCTCTTCGGCCTGCCGTTCTGGCTGGCGGCCATCCTGGCGGTGGTCGCGATGGCGGCCTTCGGCATGCTGGTCGAGCTGGCGGTGATCCGGCCGATCCTGGGCCAGCCGCAGTTCTCGATCGTGATGCTCACCATCGGCATCGGGTATGTGCTGCGCGGGCTCATCACCATGGTGCCCGGCATCGGCACCGAGACGCACACGCTGCCCGTGCCCTACAAGGACCAGGTCTGGAAGCTCGGCGGCCTGGTGGTGAACGTGGAGCAGGCCGTGGTGATCGGCGCCACGGCGGTGCTGTGTGTGCTGCTGTTCGCGATGTTCCGCTACAGCAAGCTGGGCATCGCGATGCAGGCCAGCTCGCAGAACCAGCTGGCGGCCTACTACATGGGCATCCCGGTCAAGCGGCTCAACGGGCTGGTGTGGGGGCTGGCCGCGGCGGTGGCGACGGTGGCCGGCATGCTGCTGGCGCCCATCACCTTCGTGCACGCCAACATGGGGCTCATCGGGCTGAAGGCCTTTCCGGCCGCGGTGGTGGGCGGCTTCGGCAGCCTGCCGGGCGCGATCGTCGGCGGTCTGGTGATCGGCGTGGTCGAGTCCTTCGCCGGCTTCTACCTGCCGGACGGCTTCAAGGACACGGCGCCCTACATCGTGGTGCTGGCGATGCTGATGCTCAAGCCGAACGGGCTGTTCGGCGAGAAGCTGCGCAAGAAAGTTTGAAGGCAGGTCTCGATGCGCTACATCTTCAAGACCAGCTACGCGCAGGACATCGCGCTCGCCAAGCATGGCGGGCACCGCTTCTGGTATTCGGTGCTCGGCGTCGTGCTGCTGGCCGCACCCTGGCTGCTCGACGAATACTGGCTCGCGCAGTTGAACTTCGTGCTCATCTATTCGGTCGTCGGCCTGGGGCTGATGCTGCTGGCGGGATTCACGGGACAGTTCTCCATCGGCCACGCGGCCTTCCTCGGCACGGGGGCGTACACGCAGGGGGTGCTGACCAACCTGGGCGTGCCCTTTCCGATCGCGATGGTGGCCGCCGCACTGCTGTCGGCCGCGGTGGGCGTCGTGGTCGCGATGCCAGCACTGCGCGTCAAGGGCATCTATCTGGGCATCGCCACCCTCGCCTTCGGCTTCATCGTCGAGGAGGTGTTCGCGCGCTGGGAGAGCGTCACGGGCGGCAATGCCGGGTTGCACGTGAAGTCGCCGAAGCTCTTCGGCCTCGACTTCGGCAGCGGCGAGGCCTTCTACTTCGTGTGCCTCGTCACCACGGTGCTGTGCACGCTGGGCGTGTTGAACCTCCTGCGCGCGCCGACGGGGCGCGCCTTCGTCGCCATTCGCGATTCGGAGATCTCGGCGCAGAGCATGGGCATCCACCTGGCGCGCTACAAGACGCTGTCCTTCGCGATCTCCGCCGCGCTGGCCGGCCTCGGTGGTGCGTTGTACGCACACAAGATCAGCTTCCTCTCGCCCGACCAGTTCAGCATCCTGCAGTCCATCGACCTGTTGCTGCTGGTGGTGATCGGCGGGCTGGGTTCGGTGCACGGCGTGTTCCTCGGCGCGATCTTCCTGATCTCGATGCCGCAGCTGATCTCGCTGTCCAAGGACTGGCTGCCACCGGTCATCGGGCAGGCGCCCGGACTGCAGGGCCTGGTGTACGGCGTGGTGCTGATCGCCTTCGTGCTCTTCGAGCCGATGGGCCTGTACGGGCGCTGGCTGAAGGTGCGCACCTACCTGCAGCTGTTTCCGTTCTACCGCCGCGGCATGTTCAAGCGGCAGAAGTCGTTCACCAAGTCGGATCGCCTGAAATGACCGAGGACGTTCTTCTGTCGGCCCGGGACCTGAGCGTGCGCTTCGGCGGCGTGCTGGCTGTGAACAAGGTGAGCTTCGACGTGCGGCGCGGCGAGGTGTTCACGCTGATCGGGCCCAACGGCGCGGGCAAGACGACGGTGTTCAACCTCATCAGCCGCATCTACCAGCCGACCACGGGGCAGATCACCTGGCATGGCGGCCAGGCATCCGGTGGGCCGCTGAAGCTCACGGACCAGCCGCCGCACGCCATTGCAGCACTGGGCATCGCGCGCACCTTCCAGAACATCGAGCTGTTCGAGCATGCGACGGTGCTGCACAACCTGCTGATCGGCCGCCACACGCACCGCGCAACGGGCTTCTTCGGCGAGCTGTTCTTCACGGCCGCCACGCGGCGCGCCGAGATTGCCGCGCGCGAGAAGGCCGAGCAGGTGATCGAGCTGCTGGACCTGCAGCACCACCGCGATTCGCTGGTGGCGGGGCTGCCCTACGGCGTGCGCAAGGTGGTGGAGCTGGCGCGGGCGCTGTGCACCGAGCCCAAGCTGCTGCTGCTCGATGAGCCCTCGTCGGGCCTGAACGTGGAGGAGACGGCCGACATGGCCTTCTGGATCCAGGACATCCAGCACGAACTGGGCATTTCGGTGCTGATGGTGGAGCACGACATGACGCTGGTGTCGAAGGTGTCGGACCGGGTACTGGCGATGAACCAGGGGGAGGTTCTGGCGACAGGGTCATCGCGCGAGGTGCAGTCGGACCCGAAGGTGGTCGAGGCGTACCTGGGGACGATCGAGGATGTGAGCAGCTTGCGGAGGGCAGCATGAGAACGGGCTTGCGACCGAGCGTTGGAAGGGCCGCCCGGTGCACGGTGCAGGCTGGGCGCGCCCCGGTGCGTCGGTCCCCTGCGGGGACTTCCCTGCGATGCTCGGCCGGGGCTCGCGTCGCAGAACTCGCTGCGTTCACTTCGTTCACTCCGCTCAGACAGCTGCGACGAGCCAGTGCACGAAGCACGCCTGTCCTTCGGCAGGCGTGCCTCGCCCCGGCCTGCGCTTCTCGGCGACGCACAGGGGCGCGCCCAGCCCGCACCGCGCGCCGGGCTCCGTCGGCAAGTGGGCCGCGCATGTTTGAGCGAAGCGAGTTTGCGCGGACCCCGCCTGTCGCGAGCAGCGCAGGGGAGTCGCGCAGCGACCCGCGGCGTCTGAGCGAGCCGGTGCCCGCCCCTCGCCATCGGCGCGCATGGCCACGTCTGGCCGGTCCCGCGATGCAACGTGGCGCACAAGGGGCGACCTGATGACCGCCGAAGTCCTCCAACTCCTCAACGTCGAGAGCGCCTACGGCCCCATCAAGGCCATCCGCGGCGTGAGCCTGAAGGTGCGCCAGGGCGAGATCGCCACCGTGCTGGGCAGCAACGGCGCGGGCAAGACGACGATCCTCAAGACCATCTCCGGCATCATCGATCCGCGCAAGGGGTCGATCCACTTCAAGGGCCTGGACATCACCGCCAAGGACCCGGCCTTCATCGTGCAGCAGGGCCTGTCGCACGTACCCGAGGGCCGCGAGGTGTTCCCGCTGCTCTCGGTGAAGGACAACCTGCTCATGGGCGCCTACACCCGTCGCGACCGCGATGGCGTCGTGCGGGACATCGAGACGGTGTTCGGCTACTTCCCCATCCTGCGCGAGCGCGCCGCGCAGGACGCGGGCCTGCTTTCGGGCGGGCAGCAGCAGATGCTCGCCATCTCGCGCGCCATCATGGCCGCGCCGCAGCTCATCCTGCTCGACGAACCTTCGCTTGGCCTCTCGCCCAAGCTCACCAAGGAGATTTTCGAGATCGTCGTGCGCATCAACCGCGAGCGCGGCACCACCATCCTGCTGGTCGAGCAGAACGCCAACATGGCGCTCAATGCCGCCGACTACGGCTACGTGCTCGAGAACGGCCGCATCGTCATGGAAGACACCTGCGAGCGCCTGCGCGAGAAGGACGACATCAAGGAGTTCTACCTCGGCCTGCAGGACGAGGGCGTTCGCGGCGAGCGCCGCTGGAAAAAGAAGAAGACCTGGCGATGAGCGCATCCACCTCCGCCCCCCTGCACACCCCCGCCGGCCTGTGGGACCTGGGACACCTCCAGCCGCGTACCGACATTGCCGTGCCGGGCGACACCATCCCCGCCGTGTTCTGGAACGCGGTGGAACTGCGCAACGATGCCGTGTGGATGCGCCAGAAGGAACTGGGCATCTGGCGCACCTGGACCTGGCGCCAGACCGCGGAGGCGGTGCAGGAGATCGCCGCCGGCCAGCTGGCGCTGGGCTTCGCCCGTGGCGAGTGCGCATCGATCCTCTCGAACACTGTCGTCGAATGGGTGCTGTGCGACCTGGCCGTGCTCAGTTGCAACGGCGTGGCCAACGGCATCTACCCGACCGATGCCGCCTCGCAGGTGCACTACCTGTGCGAGGACTCCCGGACCACGCTGCTCTTCGTGGAGGATGACGAGCAACTCGACAAAGCGCTGGAGGTGCGCGAGCGCCTGCCGGCGCTTCGCAAGATCGTCGTGTTCGACATGGAAGGCCTGCGCGATCTCGACGACCCGGGCGTCATGAGCCTCGACGCCCTGCGCGCCCTCGGCCGCGAGCACCTGCAGGCCCACCCGCAGGCGGTGCGCGAGCGCGCCGACGGCTGCCGGCCGGAAGACCTGGCCATCCTCATCTACACCTCGGGCACGACCGGCAAGCCCAAGGGCGCGATGCACTCGCACCATGGCCTGGTCTACACCATGCGCGGCTACAACACCCTGGTGGCGCAGGACGAGCGCGACGAGCGCATGTGCTTCCTGCCGCTGTGCCACGTGGCCGAGCGCATGGGCGGTGAATACTTCGCGATGTACACCGGCTCGGTGCTCAACTTCGTCGAGAACCCCGAGACCGTGCCCGAGAACGTGCGCGAGATCGCGCCCACGGTTTTCACCGCCGTGCCGCGCGTGTGGGAGAAGTTCTATTCCGGCGTGATGATCGCGCTCAAGGAGGCCAGCGGCGTGCAGCAGGCCGCCTACGCCTGGGCCATCGGGGTCGGCCGTCAGATCGCCGACAAGGTGCTGGCCGGCGAGGCGGTCGGCGGTGGCCTGAAGCTGCGCTTTCGCATCGCGCGCTGGCTGGTGCTGGACAACGTGCGCAAGCTCATCGGCATTCACAGGGCGCGCTTCCTCGTCACCGGCGCGGCGCCGATCTCGCCGGAGCTGGTCAGGTGGTATCTCTCGCTGGGCGTGCCCATGCTCGAGGTGTGGGGCATGACCGAGAGTTGCGGCGCCTCCACCGGCGTGCCTGCGGCGCGCATCAAGCCCGGCTCCATCGGCCCGGCCGCCGGCTACAACGAGGTGCGCCTCGACCCCGCCACCGGCGAGATTCTGGTGCGCGGCCCGAACGTCTTCATGGGCTACCTCAACCAGCCCGAGAAGACGGCCGAAACCATCGACGCCGAAGGCTGGCTGCACACCGGCGACGTCGGCCTGATGGAGGAGGACGGGTATTTCCGCATCACCGACCGCATGAAGGACATCATCATCACGGCGGGCGGCAAGAACATCACGCCCAGCGAGTGGGAGAACGAGCTCAAGTTCAGTCCCTATGTGACCGATGCGGTGGTCATCGGCGATGCGAAGCCCTACCTGACGGTGATCATCATGATCGACCAGGAGAACGTCGAGAAATTCGCGCAGGACCACGACGTGCCCTTCAGCAACTACGCCAGCCTCACGCGTGCCCAGGAGGTGCAGGACCTGATTCAGGGCGAGATCGACCGCGTGAACGCGAAGTTCGCGCGGGTCGAGCAGATCAAGAAGTTCTTCCTGCTCGACACGCAACTCAGCGCCGAGGATGAGGAGCTGACGCCGACGATGAAGCTCAAGCGCAAGCTGGTGCAGGCGAAGTACGCGACGCAGATCGAGGCCATGTACCGAGGTTAGACAAACCGGTTCCCATCAACGAGAGGAGACAACCGCCATGAAGACCTTCCGCCCCGCCGCCGTCGCGATCGCCGTCCTGGCGCTCGGCGCGTCCTTCGCCCACGCCCAACAGGGCGTGAGCAAGGACGAGATCCGCATCGGCACCATCCAGGACCTGTCGGGCCCGCTCGCCGGTTTCGGCAAGCAGTCGCGCAACGGCATGCAGTTGCGCGTGGACGAGATCAACGAGCAGGGCGGCATCAACGGCCGCAAGCTCAAGCTCTACGTGGAGGATTCGGGCTACGACCCGAAGAAGGCCGTGCTGGCGGCGCAGAAGCTGGTCAACCAGGACAAGATCTTCATCATGGCCGGCCACATCGGCACCGCACAGAACATGGCGGCCATGCCGGTGCAGTTCGACAAGAACGTCATCAACTTCCTGCCGATCACCGCCGCGCGCGAGATGTACGAGCCGCTGAATCGGCTCAAGTACTCCTTCGCCGCCACCTACTACGACCAGATCCGCCTGGCGTTGCCCAAGATGGTGAAGGACAAGGGTGCGAAGAAGGTCTGCACCATCTACCAGGACGACGAGTTCGGCCTGGAGGTGCAGCGCGGGGCCGAGGCGGGCCTGAAGGCCGCGGGCATGGAACTGGCCGAGAAGACCTCGTTCAAGCGCGGCGCCACCGACTTCAGCTCCCAGGTCGCGAAGATGAAGGCCGCCGGCTGCGACCTGGTGGTGCTGGGCACCATCATCCGCGAGACCATCGGCACCATCGGCGAAGCGCGCAAGACCGGCTTCAACCCGACCTTCCTCGGCTCCAGCGCCGCCTACACCGACCTGATCCATAAGCTCGGTGGCAAGGCCATGGACGGCATGTACGCAACCATGACGGTGCAGAACCCCTACACCGACGAGGCCGACCCCAAGATCCGCTTCTGGGCCAACAAGTACAAGACCAAGTTCAATGAGGACCCGACGGTGTTCTCGGTCTACGGCTACATGATCATCGACACCTTCGCGCAGGTGGCGCAGAAGGCCGGTGCCAACCTGAGCACCGACTCCTTCATCAAGGTCATGGACGCGAGCACCTTCCCGCCCGACATGTTCGGCGCGCCGAAGATGACCTACACCGCCACCAAGCGGCTGGGCAACGACCAGTCGCGCCTGTCGCAGATCGTCGACGGCAAGTGGAAGGTGGTGTCGGACTACGTGGCGCAGTGACGGCGGCTCTGCGGGTCTGAGGCAGGCGCTGGATCGTTCGTCGCATTGGTCCGGCCGGGGCGCGCGCCGGCGCCGGGCCCAGGGGGCGCAGGCTCCTGCGGGGTCGGTCGGCCCTGCGGGCCGACTGCGCTGCGGTGCTCGGGCGCGGGGCGGTGCCGCAGAACTCGCTGCGTTCGCTTCGCTCACTCCGCTCAGACAGCTGCGGCAAGCCAGATCACGAAGCCTGTGTGTCCTTCGGCACACAGGCCCGCCCCACGCCCTGCGCGCCTCGCCGACCCCGAAGTCGCCTGCACCCCCTGGGCCCGGTGCCGTCGCGTCGAGACGGTCGTTGTGCACCAGGCGCATCTGGCGTCGCCAAGTGTGCCGACTTGCGCTCGCTCCCTTGCCCTAAATCCACCATGAGGGCCTGAGCCGGGCGCAACAGGGGGCGCGCGGCCGCTGCCGGTCGATCATCCCGACGCAGGTCCTGGTGCCGGTGAGGGCGCGGCGGTGCGCCTGTGGGGTGCCGAGGAGCGCAGCACGGACGGGCTGCGGGCCTGCCGAAGGACAGGCCCGCTTCGTGATCTGACTCGCGGCAGCTGTCCGAGCGCAGTGAACGCAGTGAACGAAGCGAGTTCTGCCGCGGCCCGTTCGCGCGAGCACCGCAGGGCAGTCGGCGGAGCCGACCACCCCACCGAAGCGCCGCCGCGCCCTCACCGGTGCCAGGGCCGGCCCATCGTCCCGAACGTGCCGTCGCCAGCCACGAACCATGGGCTCAGCCTTCATGCGAGCCCCAGAAAAAGGGCCCCCGCAAGGGCCCCGGTGCAACGAACAGGCGGGCCACACGCCCACCTGCGCAATGCAACCTCACTCCTCGACGAAAGCCTCTTCGCGCTTGGACTTCACCGAGGGCAGCAGCACGATCACCAGCAGCGCCAGCGCAGCCACCAGCAGGCCGGCCGAGATCGGCCGCGTGACCAGCACGCTCCAGCTGCCACGCGACAGCAGCAGTGCGCGGCGCAGGTTCTCTTCCATCATCGGCCCCAGGATGAAGCCCAGCAGCAGCGGCGCCGGTTCCACGCGCAGCTTGATGAAGCAGTACCCGATGAAGCCGAAGATCGCGACCATCCACACGTCGAAGGTGTTGTTGTTGGTCGAGTACACGCCGATCGCGCAGAACAGCACGATGGCCGGGAACAGCAGGCGGTAGGGCACCTTCAGCAGCTTGATCCACATGCCGATGAGCGGCAGGTTCAGCACGATCAGCATCAGGTTGCCCAGCCACATCGAGGCGATCAGGCCCCAGAACAGCTCGGGGTTGCTGGTCATCACCTGCGGGCCGGGCTGGATGTTGTGGATGGTCATCGCGCCGACCATCAGCGCCATCACCGGGTTGGGCGGGATGCCCAGCGTCAGCAGCGGGATGAACGACGTTTGCGCGCCGGCGTTGTTGGCCGACTCCGGGCCCGCCACGCCGCGGATGTTGCCGCGGCCGAAGGCGACCTCGTTCGGGCCCATCTTGAGCTTCTTTTCCAGCGCGTAGGACGCGAAGGACGCCAGCAGCGCCCCGCCGCCGGGCAGGATGCCCAGGGCCGAGCCCAGCGTCGTGCCGCGCAGCACGGCCGGCGCCATCTTCTTGAAGTCTTCCTTGGTGGGCCACAGGCCCGTCACCTTGCTGGTGAACACCTCGCGGTCCTCGTCGGGCTGCGACAGGTTGCCGATGATTTCGCCGTAGCCGAACACGCCCATCGAGATCACGATGAAGCCGATGCCGTCGGTCAGTTCGGGGATGTCGAAGGAAAAGCGCGCCACGCCCGAGTTCACGTCGGTGCCCACCAGGCCCAGCAGCAGGCCCAGCACCACCATCGCAATCGCCTTGAGCAGGGAGCCCGAGGCCAGCACGACGGCACCGATCAGGCCCAGCACCATCAGGCTGAAATACTCGGCCGGGCCGAACTTGAAGGCCAGCTCCGTGAGCGGCGGCGCGAAGGCGGCCAGGATGATGGTGCCCACGCAGCCGGCGAAGAAGGAGCCGAGGCCGGCCGCCGCGAGCGCCGGGCCTGCGCGCCCCTGCCGCGCCATCTGGTAGCCGTCGATGCACGTCACCACCGAGGACGACTCGCCCGGCAGGTTGACCAGGATGGCCGTGGTGGAGCCGCCGTATTGCGCGCCGTAGTAGATGCCGGCCAGCATGATCAGTGCCGAAACGGGCGGCAGTGCGTAGGTGGCCGGCAGCAGCATCGCGATGGTCGCGACGGGGCCGATGCCCGGCAGCACGCCGATCAGCGTGCCCAGGATGCAGCCGATCAGGCAGTACAGCAGGTTGGTCCAGGTGACCGCGACGCCGAAGCCCGTGGCCAGGTTGGCGAAAAGATTGAAGTCCATGGTCGTGCCTTCGCCTTCAACCCGAAATGAAGGTCGGCCAGACCTGGATCTGGAGCTTGAGCGCCAGGATGAAGGCGACGTAGCTGCCCGCGGCCAGCACGATGGCCAGGATCAGCGTGTCCTTGAAGCGGAACTGGGCGCCCGCCATGCTCGCGATGAAGGTCAGCGCGAAGATCGCGATGATCAGGCCCATCGCCGGCAGCCCGATGCTGGGCAGTCCGCCCAGCAGCACGCCGAAGGCCAGGTTGGCCCCGAGCACGAAAGCCAGCGGCTTCCACGCCCAACGGCCGATCTTGCCGCCGTCGGTCGTCTCGACGACCAGCGACTGGAAGATGATCGCTGCCCCGATGAGTGCGAGCAGGATGCCCAGCATCAACGGGAAGTAGCCCGGGCCCATGCGGGCCCCGTCACCGACGTTGTAGTTGGTCGCGCCGATGGCGAACACGCCGCCGACGACCACGAACATCGCGCCCGAAAAAAAGTCTGCCTGGCTTTTGATTGCCATATGTCTCCACCTCTGACTAGGAACTGACGAGCGTCGTCGCCCGTGGCTGACTCCGGGCTGACCATGTGCTACGGACTAATGCGTAGAACCGATCAAAAGAAATCAGCGAAATCGGGCTTCAACGCCCGTCCTGTTTGCGCGAAACGCTATTGAATTGATAGCAATGAAAGGTGTGTCCGGGCGACGCGCGCGCCCATCGGCGCGCGGCAGCAGGGGCATCGTGAAGCGGCACCGCCCGGGGCGCGGCGCTGGGGCACACTCCGGCCTCCCGCGCGCGCCCACGGGGCACGCGGCATCCCACCACGAGACAAGCCATCGGATTCCTCCCCATGACCCTGACCCGACGCTCCCTCCTCGCCCGCCTCGCCGCCAGCGGCGGCGGCCTGGCCCTGGCCGCCACGGCCGGCCCCGCGCTGGCCCAGGCCGCCTGGCCCGCCAAGCCGATCCGGCTGATCGTCCCGTTCCCACCGGGCGGCGGCACCGACATCCTGTCGCGTCTGATCGCGACCAAGCTCACCGAAGTGAGCCACTGGACCGTGGTGCCCGACAACCGCGGCGGCGCTGGCGGCACCATCGGCATCGCCGAGGCGGCGCGGGCGCAGCCCACCGGCTACGACATCGTGATGGGCCAGAAGGACAACATGGTCGTCGCGCCCTGGCTCTACAAGAACCTGAGCTACGACCCGGTGAAGGACCTCACGGCCGTGGCGCATGTGGCCTACACGCCGGTGGTCATCGTCACGCGCGCCGAATCGAAGTTCAAGACGCTCAAGGACGTGGTGGACGCCGCCCGCGCGCAGCCTGACGTCGTGACTTTCGGCTCGCCCGGCAACGGCACCACCATCCACCTGGCCGGCGAGATCTTCAAGACCGCTGCCAACATCAAGATCCGCCACGTGCCCTACAAGGGCAGCAACGCGGCCATGATGGACGTGCTGGCCGGCAATGTGGACCTGATGGTGTCCTCGCTGCCCTCGGCCATCGCGCAACTCAAGTCGGGCAAGCTGCGGCCGCTGGCCGTGACCTCGGCGAAGCGCAGCAGTTCGATGCCCGACATCCCCACCGTGGCCGAACTGGGCTACGGCAAGGACTTCGACGTCAGCACCTGGTACGGCCTCTTCGCGCCCGCCGGCACGCCCAAGGACGTGGTGACCAAGCTCAACGCCGAGGTGAACAAATTGCTGGCGCGCCCCGACGTGCAGGCCGCCATCCACGAGCAGGGCGCCGAGTACCAGGCGATGACGCCCGAGCAGTTCGGCACGCTGCTCAAGACCGACTACCAGAAGTGGAAGGGCATCGTGCAGGCGTCGGGGGCCACCATCGAGTGAGCCCGCGCCGCCGCGCCGCGCTCAGCGCTTGACCAGGTCGGCCAGCGGGGCCTGCGTCGCGCGCAGCAGTTCGTCGGCGTGGATCTCGAGCGTCGCGTCGTTGCGGCCACTGCCGCAGAAGATCGCGCCCAGGCCCGCCACCGCCTGGTCGACGAGCAGGCGTGCGTCGCCCACGGGCACGGGCGCCACGCCGCCGGGCACCATGCCGAGCTGCGCGGCGATGTCCTCGGGCGTCGCGAGTTGCAGGTCGCCGCGCCGCACGCCCAGCGCATCGGCGATCTTGCGGTAATCCGCGCGGTCGGCGGCCCGCAGCGCCACGATCGCGCAGGCGCCGCCGGGCAAGCAAAAGGCCAGGCCCTTGACCATCGCGGCCGGGTCGAAGGGCAGCAGTGCCTTCGCGCTTTCGTAGCCGCCGATGGGCGCATGCGCATGCACCCGGTGCGGCACCTGCCGCGCGCGCAGCCAGGCCAGCGCCAGGCTGTCGGGCGCGTCGCTCACCGCGGAGCCTCCTTGTTGCGCAGCGGCGCCAGCAGCGGCTTGAGGCCGTTGTGGTCGATTTCCAGCATCAGCGCCAGCAGGCGGCCGATCTCGCCCTTGGGAAAGCCCTCGCGCGCGAACCACGCCAGGTAGTTGCCGGGCAGGTCGGCGATCACCGTGCCCTTGTGCTTGCCGAAGGGCATGGGCAGGGTCACCAGGCGTTGCAGGTCCTCGGGGTTCATCGCGCCTTCGTCCAGGTGATGCCGTCGCGCGAGCGCCAGGTGCCGCCGGTGGCGCAGCAGCCGCCGGCGCCGAAGGCCATGCGGCCCAGCGTCGCCGTCACGCTGCCGCCCGCCTCGGCGACCAGCGACTGGCGGTCGCAGCTCGTGAAAAAGGGGTACGGCTCGGGCGCCAGCACACGCTCCCAGTCGACCTGCGTGCCGTGGACGGCGCGGATGCGGAACACCTCGCAGTCGTGCGTCACCAGGTGCACCGGCTGGCCGGCCAGCGTGCCGCGGAACATGTGCGCGGGCGAGGCGTCCCGCATGGCGATGAATGCTTCGTTCGGTGCTTCTGCCGTGGGGCCTTCGCAGCCCGCAGCGAGCAGCCCGGCCAGCACGGCCGCGGCGATGCGCATGCGGTTTCGCACGCAGCAGAGTTCCAGCGAAGAGGGGAGCGGGCGCACCGCCGCACTGTACCCAAGGCGGCCAAGGCCCCTACATCCACCCCAGCTGCTTCGCCGCCAGCTCCTTCATGATCTCCTCGGCGCCGCCGCCGATCATCATCACCTTCACCTCACGGTAGATGCGTTCGCTCGCCATGCCGCGCATGTAGCCCATGCCGCCGAGGATCTGCACGGCGGCGTCGGCGCAGAACTGCATCGTCTGGGTGGCCTGGTTCTTGAGCAGGCACACGTCGGCGACCCAGGCCGGGGCGTTGACCTGGCCCTCGGCCTCGAGCGCATCGCCCTGCGCGGCCACGGCGTCGAGCCAGGCCTCGGTCGCGGCGATGCGCATCTGCATGTCGGCCAGCCGGTGGCGCACGGCCTGGTGGCCGATGAGCGCGTGGCCGAAGGCCTGACGTTGCCGCGCCCAGGCCAGCGCCTCGTCCAGGCAGGCCTGCGCGAAGCCCAGCGCGCTCGCCGCCAGGCCGAGCCGCTCGCCGTTGAAGTTGCCCATGACCATGCGAAAGCCCGCGCCTTCGTCGCCGAGCAGGTAGCGCGCGGGCACGCGCACGCCGTCGAAGTGCAACTGCGCCGTGTCGGAGCACCACCAACCCATCTTGCGCAAGGGCGTGCGCGTGAGGCCCGGGCTGTCGCCGGGCACCAGCAGCAGCGAGATGCCGCGCGCGCCCTTTTCGTCGCTGCTGCCGGTGCGCACGGCCACGGTCAGCCAGTCGGCCCGCATGCCCGAGGTGATGTAGATCTTTTCGCCGTCGACCACGTAGTCGTCGCCGTCGCGTCGCGCACGGGTGCGGATCGCCGCCACATCCGAGCCGCCGCCCGGCTCGGTGATCGCCAGGGCCGCGATGCGCTCGCCGCGCAGCACCGGCGGCACGACGTCCTGCTGCAGCGCGCCGCTGCCGTGCAGCACCACCGGCGGCAGGCCGATGTTGTGCGAGAAAAGGCTGGCCAGCACGCCGCCGCTGGTCCCGTAACGCGCGAAGGCGACCCACAGCGCGACCTTGAGCGCATGCGGCGCCGGTGTGCCGCCGAGCGATTCCGGGTAGCCGATGCCCAGCAGCCCCAGCTCGCCCGCACGCCGGTACAGCGCCCGCGGGAACTCGCCCGCCTCGTCCCACGCGGCGGCGTGCGGCGCGACTTCGTCCTGTGCGAAGCGGCGCACCGTGTCGGCGAGGGCGGTGCGTTCGACTTGATCAGCGTTGAAGGTCATGGAAGGGTCTTGAATGCGGACTTCCGGACGCAGAGGACGCAGAAGTTCCGCAGAAGGCGCAGAAGAAACCAAGAATCTTCTTGAATGAATTCTTTTGCGTCCTCTGCGTCCGGAAGTCCGATTTCCGACAGCCTCACCGCGGCGCCCGCTTCGCGATGCCCATGGTCTTGGCCAGGATGCCCAGCATCACCTCGTCGGCGCCGCCGCCGATGGAGCCCAGGCGGCCGTCGCGGTACAGGCGCGAAACGCGGTTCTCCAGCGTGAAGCCCATGCCGCCCCAGAACTGCAGGCAGGTGTCGGCCACCTGGCGCGTGAGCCGGCCGGCCTTGAGCTTGGCCATGGACGCGAGCTCCAGCACGTCCTGCCCCTCGAGGTACAGGTCGCAGGCGCGATACGTCAGCGCGCGCAGGGCCTCGACCTCGGTCTTGAGTTCGGCCAGCTTGAACTGCACCCACTGCTGGTCGGCCAGCGTGGCGCCGAACATGCGGCGCTGCTGCGCCCACTCGATGGTTTCGGCAATGCATTCCTCCATCGGCACCAGCGCGCTCGCGGCGGCCCACAGGCGCTCCTCCTGGAACTGCTGCATCTGGTAGACGAAGCCCTGGCCTTCCTCGCCGATCAGGAAGCGCCGCGGCACGCGCACCTCGTCGAAGTGGATCAGGCCGGTGTCGCTGCTGTGCATGCCGATCTTGCGGATCTTCTTGGCCTTCTCGATGCCCGGCCGGTCCATCGGCACCACGACCAGCGACTTGTTGCGATGCACCGGCCCGTCGCTGGTGTTGACCAGCATGCACATCCAGTCGGCCTGCAGGCTGTTGGTGATCCACATCTTCTGGCCGCTGATGACGTAGTCGTCGCCGTCCTTGCGCGCATGGCTCTTCACGCCGGCCACGTCGCTGCCGGCACCGGGCTCGCTCACGCCGATGCAGCCCACCGTGTCGCCCGCGATGGCCGGCGCGAGGAATTCGCGCTTGAGTTCGTCGCTGCCGAAGCGCGCCAGCGCCGGCGTGCACATGTCGGTCTGCACGCCGATGGCCATCGGCACGCCGCCGCAGCGCACGTGGCCCAGCGCCTCGGCCAGGGCCATGGCGTAGGAGTAGTCGAGCCCGCCGCCGCCGTAGTCCTCGGGCTTGTTCAGGCCCAGCAGGCCCAGTTCGCCCAGGCCCTTGAAGATCCGGTGCAGCGGGGCGATCTCCGCCTCCTCCCACTCGTCCACGTGCGGGTTGATGTGCGCGTCGATGTAGCGGCGCAGCGTCTTCTGGATCTCGAGGTGTTCGTGGGTGTAGTGCATGGGGTCCTTGGAGTGCTCCGAATACGGACTTCCGGACGCAGAGGACGCAGAAGTTCCGCAGAAGGCGCAGAAGAAGCCAAGAATCTTTTCTGAATGAATTCTTTTGCGTCCTCTGCGAAACCTTTGCGTCCTCTGCGTCCGGAAGTCCGCTTTCAGGACGCGTCGAACACGCGCGGCGTCACCGCGCGGTGGAAACCGTTGAATGGCGCGACGGCCGCCCGCTGCTGCGCGGCGGCGTCGGGGATTTGCATGGGCCAGCCCATGCGCACCTGCGGGCGCGCGCCGTCGACGCGCAGCACGGTGCCGCTGATGAAGGCGGCGGCGGGGCCGAGCAGGAAGCAGATGGCGGCGGAGGTCTCGGCCTCGGTGCCGAAGCGGCCGGCCGGCACGGTGCGGCGCATCGCACGCAGCATGTCGCCGGCCTCGGGCGGGTAGTGGTCCATGCCGCTGGAGGCGATGTAGCCCGGCGCCACGGCGTTCACGCGCACGCCGCTCACGGCCCATTCGGCGGCCGCCGTCTCGGTGAAGCTCACCATGCCCGCGCGCGCCGCGCCGCTGTGGCCCATGTTGGGCATCGAGCCCCACATGTCGGCCACGATGTTGACGATGGCGCCGCCGGCCGCCTTCATGGCCTGCAGGTAGCACTCGCGCGCGAACAGGAAGCCGCCCGTGAGGTTGGTGTGGATCACCGCGTCCCAGCCCTTGGCCGAGATGCTCTCCAGCGGCGCGATGTACTGCCCGCCGGCGTTGTTGACGAGCGCGTCGATGCGCCCGTGCGCGGCCATCACTGCCGCCACCGTGGCCTTGACCGGGCCCTCCTGCCGGATGTCGCAGGCCTGCACCTCGGCCCGGCCGCCGCTCGCCGCGCAGTCGTGTGCGATCTCGGCCTGTACGGCCGCCAGCTTGTCGCGGTTGCGGCCCACCAGCACCACGTGCGCCCCGAGCGCCGCCAGCTCGTGCGCCGTGCAGCGGCCGATGCCGGAACCGCCGCCGGTGACGACGACCACCCGCCCCGAAAAGAGGCTGGGCGCGAACACGGAGCGGTACGAAGAGGACGGCGTGGTCATGCGCGATTTTTCAAGAAAAAAGTGGCTGTAACGCCCGCTGCGCGGGCGTGAGCAGCTATCAATTCAATAGCAAAGATGAGCCGCATCCGTGGTCGTCCGCCTCAAGCTTCCGCGGGCGGTGTGTTGGCCACCTCCGCCAGCACCTGCCGCGCCGCGACCTGGTCGCCCACGCGCACCTGCAACGCGCGCAGCCGGCCGGCCCGTGGGGCGCCGTGCACATGTTCCATCTTCATCGCCTCCAGGGTGATCAGGGCTTGCCCGGCCGCCACGGTGTCGCCCTCGGCCGCCAGCACCGCGACGACGCGGCCGGTGGTGCCGGCGCGCAGCAGGCCGTCGCCGGCATTCGCGCCGGCGGGAGCGGCGCTTCGGCGGCTGTGGTCTTCCACGCGCCAGGCGCGGCCGCGGGCATGCAGCAGCAGCGCGCTGGTCGCGGGTTCGCGTGCGAAGTGAATCGTCTCCTGCTGCGTCGTGCCGCCGGCCTCGTCCTCCCAGGCCAGGCGCAGTTCGTCATCGTGGCTCGCCAGCAGGGCGATGGACCCACGCCGGTCGCCGACCTGCACGCTCCAGCGCGCGTCGCGCTGTGGCGTCAACCGCGCCTCGTGGACCTGGCCATCGAGCTGGAATCGCAGCGGGCAGCCGAGCCCGTGCACAAGCTGCGAAGGCATGCCCCGACCCGCGACCTGCAGCGCGATGGCGGCCAGCGCCACCGCGTCGGGGTCGCCCTCTGGCGCCAGCAGGGTGTCGAGGTGTTCGGCCACGAAGGCGGTGCTCGCCTCGCCGCGCACGAAGGCCGGCTGCGCCAGGCAGCGCTGGAGGAATCGTTGGTTGGTGCGGATGCCCAGCGCCTGCGTGGCCTGCAGCCCGCGCAGCAGGCGCCGGCGCGCTTCCTCGCGCGTGGCGCCGTGGGCGATGAGCTTGGCGACCATGGGGTCGTAGTAGGGCGGCACGGCGATGCCCGGACGCAGCGCGTGCTCGGTGCGCAGGTCGGGCGCAGGGCGCCACTGCACCAGCGTGCCGCTGTCGGGCACGAAGCCGGCGCCCGGGTCTTCGGCGCACAGGCGCACCTCGATGGCGTGGCCATCGAAGCGCACGTCCTCCTGTGCCAGCGGCAGGCGCTCGCCGGCGGCGATGCGCAGCTGCAGCGCCACCAGGTCCAGGCCGGTGATCGCCTCTGTCACCGGGTGCTCGACCTGCAGCCGCGTGTTCATCTCCATGAAGAAGAAGTCGCCGCGCGCGTCGAGCAGGAATTCGAGCGTGCCCGCGCCTTCGTAGCCGATGGCGCGCGCTGCTGCCACGGCAGTGGCGCCCATGCGCTCGCGCAGCGCGGCGTCCACGGCCGGCGAGGGCGCTTCCTCGATCACCTTCTGGTGGCGACGCTGCACCGAACAGTCGCGCTCGCCCAGGTGGACGACCTGGCCGTGGCGGTCGGCCATCACCTGGATCTCGATGTGGCGCGGCGCCGGCAGCGCGCGCTCGAGGATCACCGTGCCGTCGCCGAAGGCATGCAGCGCCTCGGACCGTGCGCTGGCCAGCAGCGTCGCGAAGTCCTCCGCCGCCTCGACGCGCCGCATGCCGCGCCCGCCGCCGCCGGCCGTGGCCTTGATCATCACCGGCCAGCCGATGCGTGCCGCCTCGTCGGCCAGGCGCGCATCGCCCTGGTCCTCGCCTTCGTAGCCAGGGATGCAGGGCACGCCCGCGGCTTGCATGCGCCGCTTGGCGCCGGCTTTGTCGCCCATGGCGCGGATGGCCTCGGGCGAGGGGCCGACGAAAACCAGACCAGCCGCGGCGCAGGCGGCAGCGAAGTCCGCGTTCTCGGCCAGGAAGCCGTAGCCCGGGTGCACGGCCTGGGCACCGCTGGTCTGCGCGGCCTCGACGATGGCGTCGATGCGCAGGTAGCTCTGCGCCGGCAGCGGGCCGCCGATGCGCACCGCCGCGTCGGCGTGACGCACGTGCTCGGCGTCGACATCGGCGTCGGAGTAGACGGCCACGGTGCGCAGGCCCAGCGCCTTCGCCGAACGCATGACGCGCAGTGCGACCTCGCCGCGGTTGGCGATCAGCAACGAATCAAACATGTGTTGCTCCCTCTCCCTCTGGGAGAGGGTTGGGGTGAGGGCATGTGGCGATGGCGAGGGTGCGCAGGTGCAGCTGCCGCGCCTCCCTCACCCCCGCCCTCTCCCCGGGGGAGAGGGCGTCAATTCGGAAACCACGCCCCTTCATGGCCGCGCCACCCCGAACTGCATGGCGCGCGGCGTGTGCGCCTGCGCGGCGCGGCAGATCGCCAGCGTCTCGGTCAGCACCGCCCGGGTATCGCGCGGGTCGATCACGCCGTCATCGAGCAGCAGCGCGCTGGTGGTGAACACGCTGGTCTGCCGTTCGAAGCGTTCGAGGACCTGAGCGCGCATGGCCTCGATCTTCGCGTGATCCACGGCGCCGCGTCGCGCCATGCCGGCTTCCATCACGGTGGCCATGGTGCCCGCGGCCTGCTCGCCGCCCATGACGGCGGTGCGCGCGTTGGGCCACGAGAAGCAGAAACGCGGCGCGAAGCCGCGCCCGCACATGCCGTAGTTGCCGGCGCCGAAGGAGGCGCCGCAGTGCAGGGTGATCTGCGGCACCGTCGCGTTGGTCACGGCCTGGATCATCTTGCTGCCGTGCTTGATGATGCCGCCCTGCTCGTGGGCCTTGCCCACCATGTAGCCGGTGATGTTCTGCAGGTAGACGATGGGTGTGCCGTTCTGGCAGCACGCCTGGATGAAGTGCGTGGCCTTGTTGGCACCGTCGCTGTCGATCGGGCCGTTGTTGGTGATCAGGCCCACCGCGTGGCCACCGATGCGGGCATGGCCGCACACGGTGGCGGCGCCGTAATTCGGGCTGAAGTCGAGGAAGCGCGAGCCGTCGACGATGCGCGCGATCAGCTCGCGCATGTCCACCGGCCGGCGGGGGTCGGCCGGCATCACGCCCAGCAGTTCTTCGGGCGCGTGCCTCGGCGCCTCGACCCCTGTCATGGCCCCGGGCACGCGCGGCCAGTCCATACCGCCGACGATGGCGCGCGCGATGCCGATGGCCTCGCGGTCGTCCGCGGCCAGGTGGTCGCCCAGGCCGGAGATGTGCGTGTGCATCTCGGCACCGCCCAGCTCTTCCTCGGTCGCGATCTCGCCCGTCGCGGCCTTGAGCAGCGGCGGCCCGGCGAGGAAGGCGCGCGTGCGGCCCTTCACCATCACGATGTGGTCCGACAGGCCCGTCTGGTAGGCGCCGCCCGCGGTGGACGAGCCGTGCGTCACCGTCACCACCGGCAGCCCCGCGGCCGACAGGCGTGCGAGGTTGGCGAAGATCTGGCCGCCGCGCACGAAGTCCTGTACGCGGTATTGCATCAGGTTGGCGCCGGCGCTTTCCACCAGCTGCACGTAGGGCAGCCGGTTCTGCAGCGCGAGTTCCTGCACGCGCAACTGCTTGTCCAGGCCCATCGGCTGCAGCGCGCCGGCGTCGATGCCCGAGTCGGACGCGATCACCATGCAGCGCACGCCCTCGACGACGCCAATGCCCGCGATCAGACCGCCGCCGGGCACGCTCTTCGCCAGGTCGGGGGTGTCGTGGCCCAGCCCCGCGAGCGTGGCCAGCGGCAGGAAGGGGGCGCCGGCATCCAGCAGCAGGGCCAGGCGCTCGCGCGGCAGCAGCTGGCCGCGCTTGGCAAAGCGCTCGGCGCTGGCCTGCGAGGCCGCCGCGGCGCGCGCCTCGTGCGTGCGCACCTGGCCGAGCAGTTCCAGCATCGCGTGCCGGTTGGCGGCGAAGTCCTCGCCCGAGGGGACGAGGCGCGATTCGATGGGGGGGGCGGGCATGTGCCGACGAATTTAGGTGCGGCCCCGGCGGCGGGCTTGCGCCAACCTGCTGGACGCACGCGGGGCGTGGCTACCATCGGCGCTTCGTTCCCATCCACTTTTCCTTCACGCAGCGAGCCCGCCACCATGACCCGCCTCGGCACCCCCCTGTCCCCCAACGCCACCCGTGTGATGCTCCTGGGCTCCGGCGAGCTCGGCAAGGAGGTGCTGATCGCGCTGCAGCGCCTGGGCGTGGAAACCATCGCCGTCGACCGCTACGAGAACGCGCCCGGTCAGCAGGTGGCGCACCATGCACGCACCATCACCATGAGCGACCCGGCGCAGCTTCGGGCGCTGATCGAGGCCGAAAAGCCCGACCTGGTGGTGCCGGAGATCGAGGCCATTGCGACGCCCCTGCTCGAGGAGCTGGAAGCCGCCGGCGTCGTTCGCGTCATCCCCACCGCCCGTGCCGCGCGCCTGACCATGGACCGCGAAGGCATCCGTCGCCTGGCGGCCGAGACGCTGGGCCTGCCGACCAGCCCCTACAGGTTCTGCGACTCGCTGGACGAACTGCAGGCCGCGATCGACGGCGAGAACGGTGGCGCGATCGGCTACCCCTGCATCGTCAAGCCCGTGATGAGCAGCTCCGGCAAGGGCCAGAGCAAGATCGATGGCCCGGCGGACGTGAAGAAGGCCTGGGACTACGCCATGGCCGGCGGCCGCGTGAGCCACGGCCGCGTGATCGTCGAAGGCTTCATCGACTTCGACTACGAGATCACCCTGCTCACGGTGCGTGCGCGTACCGCCGACGGCAGCATCCAGACCCAGTTCTGCCAGCCCGTGGGCCACATCCAGGTCAGCGGCGACTATGTCGAGAGCTGGCAGCCGCACCCCATGCACCCGGCGGCGCTCGAGAAGGCGCAGGACATCGCGCACAAGGTCACGGCGGATCTCGGTGGCCAGGGCCTCTTCGGTGTCGAGCTCTTCGTCAAGGGCGAGCAGGTGTGGTTCAGCGAGGTGAGCCCGCGCCCGCACGACACCGGCCTGGTGACGCTTGCCACGCAGTGGCAGAGCGAGTTCGAGCTGCATGCGCGCGCCATCCTCGGCCTGCCCGTCGACACCACGCTCAAGAGCGCGGGCGCCAGCGCGGTGATCTACGGCGGTGCCGACGCGGTGGGCCTCGTGTTCGACGGCGTCGACGAGGCGCTGGCCGTGCCCGGCACCGACCTGCGTCTGTTCGGCAAGCCCGAGAGCTTCGTCAAGCGGCGCATGGGCGTGGCGCTGGCACATGCCGACGACGTGGAGACCGCACGGCGCAACGCCAAGGAGGCGGCCTCGCGCGTCAAGCCCCGGCGCGTCGACTGACGCCGGTGCTCAGGCCCAGCGCGTGCGCGGGAAGCGCGTGGGCGGGTCGTCCTGCGCGTGTGCGGCGTCGTCGATGCTGCGCTCCGAGATGATCCAGCCGATGCCGATGAGCACCACCCCGGCCACACCGAACACCACCAGGCCGATCAGGCGCCCGCTGATCGTGAAGTCGTTGGCCGGAGCGGCGGCGGTGCACACCATGGTGGCGGCCGCCATGCCCACGTAGTGCATGGTGCACACGGCCAGGCCCATCACCACGGCGGCCGCGATCTGGTGCGCCAGGCGCCGCAGGTTGAAGGCCAGCCAGAGCGCCGCAGCGGCTGCCGTCACCGCGATGGCGACCGACAGCGCCACGATGGTGGGGTCGAAGTCCATCGACGCCCGCATGTTCATCGCGAACATGCCCATGTAGTGCATCACGCACACGCCCAGGCCGGCCAGGATGCTGCCGGCGAGCCAGCCCATCTTGTTGAACTGCCGACGTCCGCTGCCCGCCAGGTACAGCGCCAGGCCCGAGATGCCGATGGCCGCCAGCAGCGAAATGGCGGTGAGCGGAATGTCGTACGCAATGCGCACCGGCAGGTTGTACGCGACCATCCCGATGAAATGCATCGACCAGATGCCGATGCCGCCCAGCGCCACGGCGGCACCGCCGGCCACGGCGAAGTCCAAGGTGCCGTCGCGGCGAAACATGCGCTGCGCGCACAGCAGCGCCACCAGCGAGCCGGCGCATGCGATCAGGAAGGAGAGGAGCACCATGCCCCAGCCGTAGCTGGGGTGGAGGATCTGGCCGATCTGGAGGTCCATGTCTGCACCCTTTCTGGAGCGGGCCGGCCGGAAGCGGCGGCACCACGCAGACACAATTTGATAACTCATGTAACCGCGGCGGCAATACGCGGAAAGTGCGCACGTACGACGGATGTGAAGACCAAAGTCCTCTTGACCAGCAATCTCTGCAGGAACTATTTCACGAAATAAGAACTTGGATGGCTGGCCTCATGCGCGGAAGCGCCGGCGCGTGAACGCCAGGGCGACCCAGAACGCCGCCACCGCATAGATCGCCAGCACCGCCAGGTGCCGCCAGGGCGTCGCCGGCCACTGGTCCATGAACAGCGGGCGCACCAGCGCCACGGCGTTGGCCAGCGGCAGCCAGTGCGCGATCGCGCGCACCACGTCGGGCAACTGCTCCAGCGGAAAGAACACGCCCGACAGGAACATCATGGGCGTCATGAACAGCGTGAAGTAGTAGGTGAAGAAGTCGTAGCTCTTGGCGAGCGCGTTGAAGATCAGCGCGATGCTCGAGAACACGACGCCGCAGCCGGCGAGCACGCACCAGGCCACGACGAGCTTGGGGCTGTGGCTGATGCCCAGCGCCAGCATCACCACCATGATGGCCGTCACGGTGAAGAGCGACTTGAAGGCCGCCCACAGCATCTCGGCGAAGACCACGTCGTCCAGCCCCACGGGCGCGTTCATGATGCCGTCCCAGGTCTTCTGCACGTGCATGCGCGAAAAGGCCGAGTACAGCGCCTCGAAGCTGGCGGCGTTCATCGCGCTCATGCAGATCGACCCGCTGGCCAGGAAGAGGATGTAGGGCACTGCGGTGCCGTTCACCTGCACGCTGCCCACCAGCGCGCCCATGCCGTAGCCGAATGCGACCAGCCAGATCAGCGGCTCGGCGATGTTGCCGATCAGGCTGGGCACGGCGAGCTTGCGCCACACGAGCAGGTTGCGCAGGAACACCGGCCACCACCGGGCCGAGAGCTCCGGCGGGCGCCAGACCGAGGGCGCGTCGTCAGCCGTCTTCACGGATCTGTCTCCCGGTGAGCTTGAGGAAGAGGTCTTCCAGGTTGGCGGGCCGGTGGAAGGTGCGCAGGCCGCCGTGCGCGGCCATCAGCGCATCCAGCAGCCGGCGCGCGTCCTGCGTGTAGAAGAAGACGGTCTCGCCGCTGACCTCCACCCGCGCCGCGAGGCCGCGCAGCGCCGCATCGTCGGCCAGGGCCAGTGCGCCGGCACCGTACACCTCCACCACGTCGGGCTCCAGGTGCTGCGCGATGAGTTCGCGCGGCTTGCCCTCGGCGATCTTGCGGCCGTGGTCGATCACCAGCAGGCGCGAGCACAGACGCTCCGCCTCGTCCATGAAGTGCGTGGTCAGCAGGATCGACTTGCCCTGCTGCAGCAGGGTCTGCAGGCGTTCCCACATCAGGTGGCGCGCCTGCGGGTCCAGGCCGGTGGTGGGCTCGTCGAGGATCAGCAGGTCGGGGTCGTTCACGAGGGCGCGGGCCAGCGACAGGCGCCGGCGCATGCCGCCGGAGAGCTCGCCGGGCTTGGCATCGGCCTTGTGCGACAGTGCCGCGAACTCCAGCAGCTTCGGCACGCGCTCGGCGAACGTGCGGCCGCCGAGGCCGAAGTAGCGCGCGTAGACGACCAGGTTCTCGGCGCAGGTGAAGTCGGGGTCGAGCGAATCGAACTGCGACACCACGCCCAGCCGCGCCTTGATGGCGCGCGCATCGCGCGGCATGCGCAGGCCGCCGAGCGCCTCGATCTCGCCCTCGTCCGGCGCGGTGAGGCCCAGGCCCATGCGGATGGTGGTGGTCTTGCCCGCGCCGTTGGGGCCGATCACGCCGAGGCATTCGCCAGCGGCGATCTCGAACGAGAGGTCGTCGACGACGGTGTGGTCGCCGTAGCGCTTGCGCAGGTGTCGCGCCTGGAAGAGGGGGGCTTGCACGGGGCGATTGTGGCAAAGCGGCCGGGGCCGCCCCGTCGGACGGTGCCTCACAGCCGCAGACCGCTGAACTCGCGCCGCATCCAGTCGACGAAGGCGCGCGTGCGTGCCGGCAGCAGCCGGGCATGCGGGTAGATCACGCTCACCGGTCGCGGCGGCGGCTCGAAGTCCTCCAGCATTTTCTGCAGCCGCCCGTCGGCCACGTGCCCCTGCACCTGGTACGAGAAGAACATGCCCAGCCCCATGCCGTCGGCGCAGGCCTCGATGGCCGGCGCCAGGTGGTTGAAGGCGAGGCGGCTGGTCACCGGCACGTTGAAGGCCTTGCCGCCTTCGTGAAAGGTCCAGTGCGAGGGGCCGTCCACCCGACCCTGCACCACGGTTTCGTGTGCCAGTTCGCGGGGATGTTCGGGCGCGGCGCCGCGCGCGCGCAGCCAGGCGGGGCTGGCCACCACCACGCGCCGGATCGTGCCCAGCCGCTGGGCCACCAGCGACGAGTCCTCCAGCGGGCTGATGCGGATGCCCACGTCGATGCCTTCCTCCAGCAGGTTGACGCTGCGGTCGTGCAGCAGCACGGTGCAGCGGATCTGCGGGTGCTGCTGCATGAAGCGCACGATGGCCGGCGCCACGTACATGTGGCCGAAGAGCACCGGCGCCGTGACCGTGAGGTGGCCTGCAAGCTCGCGCGCCTCGTCGCTCAGCGCGCGGTCCGCGGCATCGGCCGCGAGCAGCACCTCGCGTGCGCTGGCGAGGTAGCGCCGCCCTTCGTCCGTCAGCGCGATGCGGCGCGTGGTGCGCTGGAAAAGGCGGGCACCCAGGTGCGCCTCCAGCGCGGCGAGCGAGCGCACCACGGCGGGCAGCGAGCTGCCCATGGCGTCGGCCGCACGCGTGAGGCTGCCGTGGTCGGCGATCTGCACGAAGGTGTGCATGGCTTTCAGTCGGTCCATGCGCCATTAAACCGAAAAGTGGAGCAGTGTTGTCCGTCCAGACCCATTCATCCAAGTGACGAATCAAAGAACAATGGCTTCATTCCCACCCGATCCCCCGAGGAGCCACCATGTCCCATCCGCACCCCACCGCCCCGCTGCGCCTGTACGGCGCGCCCGTCTCGGGCCACGTGCACCGCGTTCGACTGTTCCTGTCGATCCTCGGCCTGCCCTTCGAGGAGCAGGCGCTGGACCTGCGCGCCGGGGAGCACAAGACGCCCGACTTCCTCGCGCTCAACGCCTTCGGGCAGGTGCCCGTGCTGCGCGACGGCGACACCGTGGTGGCCGATTCCAACGCCATCCTCGTGTACCTCAACGCGCGCTACGCCGCCGATCCCGCGCGCTGGCTGCCGGCGGATGCCTTCTGCGCGGCGCAGGTGCAGCGCTGGCTGTCGGTGGCGGCCGGGCCGCTCGCCTACGGACCGGCGGCCGCGCGCGTGGTCGCGCTGTTCGGCCTGCCGACCGATCCGGCCGAACTGGTCGCGCGCTCGCAGCGCCTGCTGACCGTGATGGATGCCCACCTGGCGCAGCAGCCCTTCCTGGCGGCCGGCCATGCCACGCTGGCCGACCTTGCCAACTACGCCTACGTGGCGCGCGCGCCGGAGGGCGGCGTGTCGCTTCAGACGCATGCGGCGTTGCGCGACTGGCTGGCCCGCATCGAGGCGCTGCCGGGCTTCGTGCCCATGCCGCAGACGACAGCGGCACGCCCCGCCTGACACCGAGGAGCAAGACCATGAACACCCAGCCGCCCCCCGGCGAGGCCTTCCACGCCGGCGAGCGCGCCCTGCAGGCCGAGGACGGCGTGCGCGAGCAGCTCGCGATGGTGGGCACGCGGGTGATCCGCGACCACATGCCGCAGCAGCACCGCGACTTCTTCGCGCAATTGCCCTTCCTCGTGCTGGGCAGCGTCGATGCCGAAGGCCAGCCGTGGGCCAGCGTGCTGGCGGGGCCGCCGGGCTTCGTGCAGGCGCCCGATGCGCGCGCCTTGCGTGTCGATGCCTTGCCCGCGGCCGACGATCCGCTCGCCGCGGCGCTGTCGCCCGGCGCGCCGCTGGGTGTGCTCGGCATCGAACTGCCCACGCGCCGCCGCAACCGCATGAACGGCACGGTGTCGTCCCTGGACGCGGCGGGCTTCACGATCGCCGTGCAGCAGAGCTTCGGCAACTGCCCGCGCTACATCCAGACGCGGACGCCGGTCGCCATGCCGGCCGGCACGCGGCCTGCGGGCGAACGGCTGGCACGGCTCGACGACGAGGCGCACCGCCTGATCGCCGGAGCCGATACCTTCTTCATTGCGACCGCGCATCCGGCCGCAGGCCACGGTGGCTCGCGCGACCAAGGGGTGGACGTGTCGCACCGCGGCGGCGCGCCCGGCTTCGTGCTGGCGCTGGGCGAGAACGAACTGGCAGTGCCCGACTTCGACGGCAACCGCTTCTTCAACACCCTGGGCAACCTGCTGCTTCAGCCGGCGGCCGGGCTGCTGTTCATCGACTTCGACCGTGGCGACCTGCTCCACGTCGGGGTGCGGGGACGCATCGAAACCGAAGGCGCCGTGATGGCGCGCATGCCGCCCGTCGAGCGCTGGCTGCGCTTCGAGGTGACCGGTGCACTGCGCCGCCGCGCCGCCCTGCCACTGCGCTGGGGACCGGCGACGCTTTCGCCCTACCTGCCCTGAAGCACCGACCTGGGCCTCACAGCCCCCACACCGGTATTCGGGCGTTGACCGAGGCGCGGTAGCGGCCCGCGTGACACGCCACCCTGTCGCGGTCGAGCCCGTGCTCGCGCAGCGCCTGCACGGCGGCACCGGCCAGGGTGGTCGCAAGCGCCTGGCCGGGGCAGGCATGCGGCCCGTGCCCGAAGCCCAGCAGGCGTCGCCCCGGGCGTCCGGGGTCGAAGCGATCGGGCGCGGGATTCAAGGCCGGATCGCGTTGGGCGGCCGCCAGCACCAGCAGCACGGCATCGCCCGCGCGCAGCAGCTGGCCGTCGAGCACCGTGTCCTCGGCCACGAAGCGCCGCGTGTTCTGCACCGGGGCGTCATGGCGAGCCACCTCCTCGATCCAGGCGGACGGCGTGTCGGCGGGCGCTGGTGCCCCATGTCGCACCCAGGCGAGCAGGCTGTTGCCGACCAACCCCGCGGTCGCATCGCAGGTCTGCGAGAGCAGGCCGACGAGGTTGGCGATCAGCGGCCGGGCGTGGCGTGACTGCGCGCCGGCGGCCGCTTGCACGGCCTGCAGCAGCGAGGCGTCGCGCGGCGCCGATTCGGCCACGAGGCGCGTCATGCGCGCCATCAGCGTCTCGGCCGCGCGGTGGGCGTTGACCAGTTCGTCCGTGCCGGCCAGTGGCGACAGGCAGGCGGCGAACTCGCGCACCCAGGCGGCGACGTGCGGCAGCTCGGCTGCGGCGAAGCCCAGGGCCTGGGCGACTGCCTGCACGGGCCATTCGAACAAGGCGTTGTCGAGCGTGCTGCGGCCCGCCTGCGCGCGGCCCAGCGCGAGGGCCTGAGCGCGCACCTGCCGCAGCGGCAGGCCGGCCAGCGTCCGCTGGATGGCGGGGCGTTGCGTGGTGTGCGCCGGCCCGTCGTTCATGCGGATCAGCAGGCCGAAGAGTTCACCCGCGGGCTGGCCGACCAGCGCCGCGGGCACGGGTTCGGCCGCGGGGCGCACGCGCAGCGCCGGCGTCGCCAGGAGGTGCTGGACCGCGTCGGCGCGTGTGACGACCCACAGACACCGCCGCGCCTCCCAGGTCAGTGCCGGGCCGTCGCGCCAGCGCGCGTAGTGCGGGTAGGGGTCGGGGTGGGTGACGGCAGCAATCGGGTCCATGAGGCCGTCGGTGGCGAGCAATGCATCCATGCGCCCACTGTGCGTGGCAGGCGCCCGCCATGCTTCGGCAGCCGCCGAAACGTTGCAGGCCACACGCGCCTACGATGGCCGCATGCCCGATCCCGACCCCGCCGACCTCCAGCTCGCCCGGCTTGCCGGCGCCATCGCCGAGCCCGCGCGCGCCCGCATGCTGTGCAGCCTGCTCGATGGCCATGCGCGCACCGCGACCGAGCTCGCAGCCGCGGCGGAAGTGGCGGCCTCCACGGCGAGTGGCCACCTGGCGCGGCTGCGTGAGGAAGGCCTGGTGGTCATGTTCGCGCAGGGCCGGCATCGTTACTTCGCGCTGGCGGGCGACGAGGTGGCCGGCACGCTCGAAGGCCTGCTGGTGCTGGCCGGCCGCCGAACGGCCACGGCACCCTTCCGTCCGAACACGCCGAGCCGCCTGCGGGCCGCCCGCACCTGCTATGACCACCTGGCGGGCGTCGCAGGCGTGGCGCTGCACGACCGCCTGCATGCGCAGGGCTGGCTCACCGGCCTGGCGAGCGGCGCCTACGAGCTCAGCGAGGCGGGCACCGCCGCACTCGAGGACATGGGCCTGGACGTGCAGGCCGCGCGGCGCGCACGCCGGCGCTTCGCCTGCGCCTGCCTCGACTGGAGCGAACGCCGCCCGCACCTGGGCGGCGCGCTGGGCGCGGCGCTGCTGCAGCTCGCGCTGCGCCGCGGCTGGCTGCGGCAGGACCTGGATGGTCGGGCGCTGGCGCTAACCCCGCGCGCGCAGCGCGAGGCTGCGGCGCTGTTCGGCGGGGCTGACGCACTGGCCGCCTGAACGCCGCGGTAACCCTCGGCCATCCGCGCTATGGACCGGTGCAGCTGCCGGCCCTAGGCTGGCCGGGTCGCATCGCTGCGGCCATCGCCACGCCAACCCCAAGGTCCTCCCATGGCTCTTCCCTTGCCCGGCCGCGCGCTGCGCGGCACCGTCCTGCCCCTGGTGCTCGCGTTCGGCGGCGTGCAGGCCCATGCCCAGGCCTTCGATGGCGAGTGGATTGCGAGCTACACCTCGGGCAGCGGGAACGCCCGCGAGGCGGACGTGCGGATCGCCGGCCGCGAAGGCTCCTGGGCGCTGCGCCCGCGGCCTGGCAAGGACAAGAAGGACCCCTGCGTGGGCCGGCCCTTTCCGCTGGTCCTCAGCGACAGCGGCGCGGGCACCGCGGTGCTGCGCGTCGAGGCGTCCGCCACGGTGAGCGGCTGCGACGACCGCACGCTGAACCTGCAGGCGCTGGACGCGAAGACGCTGGCGGGCCAGTTCAGCAACGGCACGGCGGTCACGCTCACGCGCCGCTGAGCGCCAGGTTTTCAAGAGAAATCGGCCGCCAGCGCCCGTCCGGCGGGCGCGAGCAGCTATCGAATCGATAGCAAGTCGGCTGCCCGTGGCGCCGCATCGACAATCCTCCGATGCCTTTCGCCTCCCTGGGCCTCGCGCCCGCCCTGGCCCGCGCGGCCGCCGACCACGGCTATGCCGAGCCCACCCCGATCCAGCAGGCCGCCCTTCCTGCCCTCCTCGCAGGGCGCGACCTGCGCGGGCAGGCCCACACCGGCTCGGGCAAGACGGCGGCCTTCGTGCTGCCGCTGCTGCAGCGCTGGGCGCAGGCGCCGCACCGCGATGGCCACGGCCGCGCGCTGCACACGCTGGTGGTGGTGCCCACGCGCGAGCTCGCCACCCAGGTGGCCGAGGCCTTCGCACGCTTCGGCGCGGCGCTGGCCGTGCAACCGAAGATCGTGCGCGGCATCGGCGGCGTGTCGATCAACCCGCAGCTCATGGCCCTGCGCGGCGGCGCCGACATCGTGGTCGGCACGCCGGGGCGGCTGCTCGACCTGGTGCAGCACAACGCGCTGCGGCTCGGGGCGGTGCAGGCCCTGGTGCTCGACGAGGCGGACCGCCTGCTCGACCTGGGCTTCGCCGACGAGCTGGCGCGGCTGCTCGACCTGCTGCCGGCGCAGCGCCAGACGGTGTTGCTGTCCGCCACCTTCCCTGCCGGCACGGCCGCCCTGGCCGACCGGCTGCTGCGCGACCCGCTGACCGTGGAAGGTGCCGCGTTGCCGACCGACGCGCCCGACATCGCGCAGCGCGCCATCGCCGTCGATGCGGGTCGGCGCACGCAGTTGCTGCGCCACTTGCTGGCCACCGAGGGCTGGTCGCGTGCGCTGGTCTTCGTCGCCACCAAGCACGCCTGCGAAACGGTGGCCGACAAGCTGCGCAAGGCGGGCCTCGCGGCCGAGCCCCTGCACGGCGTGCTGGGCCAGGGCAAGCGCGAGCAGGTGCTGGCGGACTTCAAGGCCGGGCGCGTGCAGGTGGTGGTGGCGACCGACCTGGCGGCGCGCGGCATCGACATCGCCGAGTTGCCGGTGGTGGTGAACTACGACCTCGCGCGCGCGGCGGCCGACCACGTGCACCGCATCGGCCGCACCGGCAGGGCGGGCGCGAGCGGCCTGGCCGTGAGCTTCGTGCCCGCTGCGGCCGAGGCGCACTTTCGCCTCATCGAGAAGCGCCAGGGCCGGCGCGTGCCGCGCGAGCAGGTGGTGGGGTTCGAGCCGGTGGAGCAGGCGCCCGAGGCGGCGCCGGGCGGTGGCGGGGTCAAGGGACGGCGGCCGAACAAGAAGGACAAGCTGCGCGCCGCAACTGCGGCGCAGGGCCCCCGATGACCCTCGAGTACCTCGTCTTCGACTACAGCGAGGGCGACGACGACACCGGCCTGTTCGATGCGCTGGCCGTGGTGGCGCCCGAGCGCGCCGCTGCGGTGCAGGCCGAGATCGACGCGGTACTCGACTGGGCGGCGCGCTTTCCCGGCCCGCGCGGACCGGTGGAGGAGGGTGGGGCCTGGGAGGCGGACCTGCTGGTGAGCGACGATCGGGGTACGACGCCGCGGCGCAGCTTCACACTCTCGATCGGCGGCGTGGCCGCCTTCTGCGAGGCCTTTCGCGAGCGATTCGGCGACGCCGTGGTCTGAGGGCAGCTCGGCGCCTTCAGCGCAGCAACGCGCGCTGTTGTGCGATGACCAGCAGCCCGTCCATGATGAGCGACTCGACCAGTTCGAACTCGACCGACATCGACGGCGCCATCTTCCAGCCCGCGCCGCCGGTCATGTAGCAGGCCGGCTCGGCGCCGCAGTGCTTGCGCACGTGCTGCACCATGCGCTCGACGGCACCGGCGATGGCATAGGTGCCGCCGCTGGTCAGCGCATCGCTGGTGTTGGTGGGGAACTCGCGCACCTCGCCGGTGGGCACGTGCAGCCCCGCGGTGCCCGACTCGAGCGCGCGCAGCATGATGCCGTGGCCCGGCAGGATCAGGCCGCCGAGGAAGGTGCCTTCGGCGTCGATGGCCTCCACTGTCACGGCCGTGCCTACCATCACCACCACCATCGGGCGCGGTGCCGCGCCATGCGCCGCCTGGGCGGCCAGCATGCGGTGGCGCGCACCGATCATCGCCACCCAGCGGTCGGCGCCCAGGCGCGTGGGGTGGTCGTAGCCGTTGGTCATCCCCGCCTCGGCGGCGCTGGAGACCACCCAGCGCGGCGAGAAGTCGAAGGCCTCGCCGACCTGCTCCTCGGCACGCCTGCGCACCGCATCGCCGGCCACCACGCAGCCGAGCATGGCGGTCGGCGTGGCCGGCAGTTCGGCCCAGGGGCCCTCGCTCAGCCGCTCGATGTGGTCGAGGAACTCGGCGCCCTGCGCCAGCACGGCGGCCCCGGGTTCGCCCTGGGCGTAGAGCGCCCACTTCAGGCGCGTGTTGCCGATGTCGATGGCGAGGAAGGCGGGCTGCATGGGCGGCATTATTCCTGTGGAGCGGCGGCGCGATGCGCGCCGCTCAGTTCTGCTTCCACGGCAGGCCTCGCCGCCGCCAGCCGCCCTGGTTGCCGCGGTGGCCGTCGGCATCGGCGTCGCCCTCGAAGCCCTCGAGGATGTTGTAGGCCGTCACCCCCAGCTCGGCGGCGCGTTTCGCGGCGGCGACCGAGCGCACGCCGCTGCGGCACAGCAGCACGGCCTTGCCGCCCGCAGGCACCGCGGCGCGGAGGCCGGCGTCGAAGTCCGGGTTGAGCGCCATGCCCGGCCACTGCTTCCAGGCCAGCGGCACGGCGCCGGGCACGAAGCCCACCCATTCGCGCTCGGCGTCGGTGCGCACGTCCACCATCACGGCCTCGCCGCTGGCAAGCCAGCGCGCGGCGGTCTCGGGCGTTACGTCGCCGGCGTAGCCCTCGGCAGGGCGGATGTCGTCGGGGGAGTTCGGTTGGCTCATGGTGTCGATTCGTCCTTCGAGTCCGTGCGGTCTTTGCCGCAATGTTGCGCTGCAACCCACAGGGTAGCGCGCCTCCGTGCGGCCGTGCTCTTCACCAGGCAGTGAAAACCCTGTTGGCCCGCACCGCCTGCGACCCAACAGTGTGCGCGCCGGTGCGCCGGCGACGGAAGAGAAAGACGCAACCAACCAGACGGAGACAAGACGGATGACAGACAGCAAGACCTCGACCCGCCGGCGCGGGTTGCTCAAGGGTGCGGCAGTGGCCGCCGGCGCCATGTCGGCGCCCATGGTGAGCATGGCGCAGACCACCAACCTGCGCTTCCAGAGCACGTGGCCGGCCAAGGACATCTTCCACGAGTACGCGCAGGACTTCGCCAAGAAGGTCAACGACATGGCCGGCAACCGGCTGAAGATCGAGGTGCTGCCGGCCGGCTCGGTGGTGCCCGCGTTCCAGTTGCTCGACGCGGTGGCCAAGGGCACGCTCGACGGCGGCCACGGCGTGATCGCCTACTGGTACGGCAAGAACTCGGCGCTGGCGCTGTGGGGCTCGGGCCCGGCCTTCGGCATGGACGCCAACATGATCCTCTCCTGGCACAAGTACGGTGGCGGCAAGGCGCTGCTGGAAGAGGTCTACAAGAGCCTGAACCTCGACGTGGTGTCCTACCTCTACGGCCCGATGCCTACGCAGCCGCTGGGCTGGTTCAAGAAGCCGGTGGCCAAGGCCGACGACATGAAGGGCCTGAAGTTCCGCACCGTGGGCCTGGCGGTGGACGTGTTCACCGACATGGGCGCGGCCGTGAACCCGCTGCCCGGCGGCGAGATCGTGCCGGCGCTGGACCGCGGGCTGATCGACGCGGCCGAATTCAACAACGCCTCCAGCGACAAGGTGCTGGGCTTTCCCGACGTGGCCAAGAACTGCATGCTGCAGAGCTTCCACCAGAGCGGCGAGCAGTTCGAGATCCTGTTCAACGGCCCGAAGGTCAAGGCGCTGCCGGCCGAGCTGCGCGCGGTGATCGAGTACGCGGCCGAGGCGTCGAGCGCCGACATGAGCTGGAAGGCGATCGACCGCAACTCCAGGGACTACGAGGACCTGAAGAAGAGCGGCATCAAGTTCTACAAGACCCCCGATGCGATCCTGCGCGCGCAGCTCGCGTCCTGGGACAAGACCATCGCCAAGAAGTCGGCCGAGAACCCGATGTTCAAGAAGGTGCTCGACTCGCAGCGCGCCTTTGCCGAGCGCGCCGGCCAGTGGCAGAACGACTACTCGGTCGACTTCAAGATGGCCTACAACCACTACTTCTCGCGGCAGACGAAGAAGAGCTGAGGCCCTCGGGCGCGGCGCCCAGCGCCGATCGGGGGAGGGCGCGCGCCCCGTGGCGCGGCTCTCCTGGTCGTGTCCTTCACCGGCCGCGCTTGCGGCCTGCCTGCCATGCAGTCCTTTCTCCTCGGGGTCGACCGGCTCTCGACCTGGGTCGGCAAGACCTTCGCCTGGTGCGCCCTGCTGCTCACGCTGCTGATCAGCTGGGAGGTCTTCTCGCGCTACGTGCTCAACCGGCCGCACGCCTGGGTGCTCGACGCGCAGATCATGCTCTACGGCACCCTGTTCATGACCGCGGGCGCCTACACGCTGGCCAAGAACGGCCATGTGCGCGGCGACGTGCTGTACGGCTTCTTCCAGCCGCGCACGCAGGCGATCGTCGACCTGGTGCTGTACATCGTGTTCTTCCTTCCCGGCATCGTCGCGCTGACGTGGGCGGGATGGATCTACGCCGGTGAGTCGCTGGCGATCCGCGAGACCACCTTCTCGGCCGACCCGCTGCCGCTGTACCCGTTCAAGTACGTGATCCCGCTGGCCGGCGTCACGCTGCTGCTGCAGGGCATCGTCGAGATCATCCGCTGCGTGCAGTGCATCCGGCACGGCGCCTGGCCCTCGCGCGAGGACGACGTGCAGGAGGTCGACGTCGACAAGCTCAAGGAGATGGTGCACGTGAACGACGCCGACATTGCCGCGCTCGACGCGGTGGTCGTGGCCCAGGAAAGGCGCGCCCCATGAAAGTCCGCAAGGAACTCTGGTTCGGCCTGTCCTTCATGGCGCTGATCGTGGTGCTGGCCGGCACCGTGCTGCTGCGTGCCGAGACCATCACCAACGGGCACCTGGGCCTCTTGATGCTCTCGCTGGTGGTCGTGGCGATCATGCTGGGATTTCCCACCGCCTTCACGCTGATGGGCATGGGCATGCTGTTCACCTGGCTGGCCTACGAGCGCGACACCACACGCACGCTCGACCTGATGGTGCAGGCGGCCTACAAGACGATGGCCAACGACGTGCTCATCGCGATCCCGTTGTTCGTCTTCATGGGCTACCTGGTGGAGCGGGCCAACCTGATCGAGTCGCTGTTCCGCAGCCTGCACCTGGCGATGGCGCGGCTGCCCGGCGCGCTGGCCGTGGCCACGCTCGTGACCTGCACCATCTTCGCCACCGCGACCGGCATCGTCGGCGCGGTGGTCACCCTGATGGGGCTGCTGGCGCTGCCGGCGATGCTGCGCGGCGGCTACAGCGTGCCGCTGGCGGCCGGGTCGATCACGGCGGGCGGTTGCCTGGGCATCCTGCTGCCGCCCTCGGTGCTGCTGATCGTGTACGGCGCGACGGCCGGCGTGTCGGTGGTGCAGCTGTATGCGGGCGCCTTCTTCCCCGGCCTGATGCTGGCCACGCTGTACATCCTCTACGTGGTCCTGATCGCCAAGCTCAAGCCGCAGTGGGCGCCGCCGCTGTCGGCCGAGGAACGGCGCGTGCCCCTGCCGCCGCTGACCGCGCGACTGGCCGACAGCCCGCAGGCGAACGCGCTGCTTCGCCTGATGAAGGGCCGGCGCAACGCCGAGGTGCCGATCGGCTACATCGCCCGCCAGACCTTCATCCTGGCGCTGCCGGCGCTGGTGTTCGTGCTGCTGGCCGGGAGCAGCTGGCGCGCGGTGACCACGGTGCCGGCGGAGGAGCACTACGAGATCCAGGAGATCGGCACCGAACGCGCCGGCAGTCCGTCCGGCAGCGGTGGCCTGGCGGAGCCGCCCCAGGCGGGCGGGCTGCAGGAGCCTCCGGCCGACGGGGGCCTGCAGGAGCCGCCGCAGGACGGCGGCCTGGCCGAACCCCCGCAGGAGGGCGGACTTCAGCCGCCGCCTTCGGAGCCCCAGGCCGGCCGGGCCCTGCCCGAGCCGCCGGGGGCCCAGCGCGCCGCGCCGGCGCCCGCCGCCGCACAGGCCGACACCGCGCCCACCGCCGAGGCAGCCGGCCGACCGGCACCGACCTGGTGGTGGGTCGTGTTCTCGGTCCTCGGCTGCCTCACCGTGCTGTTCTACCTCTTCGCCAGCTTCGCACGGCTCGAGATCTTCAAGATGCTGCTGGCCTCCTTCTTCCCGCTGATGCTGCTCATCCTCGCGGTGCTGGGCTCCATCGTGCTGGGACTGGCGACACCCACCGAGGCCGCGGCCATGGGCGCGCTGGGCGGCATGCTGCTGGCGGCGGCGTACCGGCGATTCAACCTCGCGGTGCTCAGGGAATCGGTCTTCCTCACGGCCAAGACCTCGGCCATGGTGTGCTGGCTCTTCGTCGGCTCGGCCATCTTCTCGGCGGCCTTCGCGTTGCTCGGCGGGCAGCAGCTGGTCGAGGAGTGGGTGATGTCGATGAACCTGAGCCAGCTGCAGTTCCTGCTGCTGAGCCAGGTCATCATCTTCCTGCTGGGATGGCCGCTGGAGTGGACCGAGATCATCGTGATCTTCATGCCCATCTTCATCCCGCTGCTGGACAACTTCGGCGTCGACCCGCTGTTCTTCGGCCTCCTCGTCGCGTTGAACCTGCAAACCGCGTTCCTCTCGCCGCCGGTGGCGATGGCGGCCTTCTACCTCAAGGGCGTGAGCCCGCAGCATGTCACCCTCAACCAGATCTTCCTGGGCATGCTGCCCTTCATGGGCATCCAGATCCTGGCGATTTTCCTGCTCTACGTCTGGCCGCAGATCGGCCTGTGGCTGCCGCAGCTGCTCTACAAGTGAATTGGTAACGGATGTGACGAATTCGGCCACAACGCCCGCCCGGCGGGCGCTGCAGGCCGATTGCACTTTGTCCGTTGCGGGCCATCCGAGGTCTTGCCACCTGCCGCGGACATGGCGCGCGCATGCCGGCTACAGTGCGCCGGCGGGCCGACCCGCGGAGACCTGGACATGCCTCAGTACGACTTCGACCTTTTCGTCATCGGGGGCGGCAGCGGCGGCGTGCGCGCCGCGCGCATGGCGGCCCAGCGCGGCGCCCGCGTCGCGCTGGCCGAGTGCGCCGAACTGGGCGGCACCTGCGTCAACGTGGGCTGCATCCCGAAGAAGCTCTACAGCTACGCGGCCGGCTATGCCGAGTCCTTCGCCGAGGCGCCCGGCTACGGCTGGACGCTGCCCGAGGCGCCGCGCTTCGACTGGCAACGGCTCAAGACCCAGCGCGCCCAGGAGATCCGTCGGCTCAACGGTGTCTACCAGGGCCTGCTCGACAGTGCGGGCGTGCGGCTCATCCCGGCCTGGGCCGAGCTGGTGGACGGCCACACGGTGCAGGTCGATGGCCAGCGCCACACGGCGCAGCACATCCTGGTCGCCACCGGCGGCATGCCCTTCGTGCCCGAGGTCGCCGGGCGCGGGCACGCGGTGGTGTCGGACGACATGTTCGACCTGCCCGAATTCCCGCGCCGGCTGGTGGTGGTGGGCGGCGGCTACATCGCCTGCGAGTTCGCGTCCATCTTCCGTGGCCTGGGCGCCGAGGTCACGCTGCTGCAGCGCAACGCGCATGTGCTCGACGCCTTCGACGAGGACGTGCGCCACTTCCTCGCGCAGGAGATGGGCAAGACCGGCATCGACCTGCGGCTGAACGTGCAGGTCGAGATGCTGCGTCGTACCGGCGATGGCGTGCTGGCCAGCCTTTCGCGCGGCCAGCAGCTCGTGGCCGACACCGTCCTCTTCGCCACCGGGCGGCGCCCCAACACGGCCGGCATGGGGCTGGAGGCCGCAGGCGTCGCGCTCGACGAGAGCGGCGCGATCGTGGTCGATGCGCAGTACCGCAGCACCGTCCCGTCGGTGCTGGCGGTGGGCGACGTGTCCACGCGGCTGCCGCTCACGCCTGTGGCGCTCGCCGAGGCGATGGTGGTGGTCGACCGCCTGTTCGCGCACGGCGGGCGGCGCATGGACTACGAGTACGTCCCCACGGCCGTGTTCACGCACCCGAACGTCGGCACCTGCGGCTACACCGAGGCCGCGGCGCGGGCGCGCTTCGGCAAGGTGCGCATCTTCTGCAGCGAGTTCAAGACGCTGCGCCACACCTTGTCGGGCCGCAGCGAACGCACCTTCATGAAGCTGGTGGTGGATGTGAAGACCGACCGCGTCGTGGGCCTGCACATGGTCGGCGCCGAGGCGGGCGAGATCGTGCAGGGCTTCGCCGTGGCCATGCGCGCGGGCGCGACGAAGGCGGACTTCGACGGCACGATCGGCATCCACCCCACGTCGGCGGAGGAGTTCGTGACGATGCGCGAGCCGATGCCGGGGTGAACTGGCGCGGCCGTCAGGCCGTCATGGCCCGGTGGCATGCCCATTGCACAATGCCGCCATGCCCTACATGCCGCCTTTCGTCGCCCCGGTCCGCTTCACCGATCCCGCCGCCGCCCTTGCGCAGGTCCAGCGCATCTATGACAGCGGCCTGGCGCACCTGCGCGACTCGATGCAGCGCTTCGTGGCGGGCGAAACGCTGCCCGGCCGGGTGCGTGCCTGCTACCCCTTCGTGCGGGTGCACACGCACACGGTGTCGCGCCACACCACGCCGGCCAATGCCGGCCTGAGCTACGGCTTCGTGGCCGGGCCGGGCCGCTACGAGACCACGCTCACGCGGCCCGACCTGTTCGCGCGCTACTACCTCGACCAGTTCCGCCTGCTGCTCGAGAACCACCAGATCGAGCTCGAGGTGGGCACCAGCACGCAGCCGATCCCCGTGCACTTCTCCTTCGCCGAGAACGACCACATCGAGGGCACGATGTCGCCGCAGCGCCGCGCGCTGATGCGCGACGTGTTCGACCTGCCCGACCTCGGCGCCATGGATGACGGTATCGCCAACGGCACCCATCAGACCCAGCCCGGCGAGGCCGAACCGCTGGCGCTGTTCACGGCCGCGCGCGTGGATTACTCGCTGCAACGCCTGCGCCACTACACCGGCACCGCGCCCGACTGGTACCAGAACTTCGTGCTGTTCACCAACTACCAGTTCTACATCGACGAGTTCGTGCGCCTGGGCCACGAGGCGATGGCCGACGAGTCGAGCGAGTACATCGCCTTCATCGAGCCCGGCAACGTGGTGACGCGGCGCCACAACCTGCAGCCCGAGGCGATGGGCAGCTTCGAGGCTGCGCTCAATGCCATGCAGGGCACGCCGCCGGGCCGCCTGCCGCAGATGCCGGCCTACCACCTGGTGCGCGCCGACTGCAGCGGCATCACCATGGTCAACATCGGCGTCGGCCCGGCCAACGCCAAGACCATCACCGACCACATCGCCGTGCTGCGCCCGCATGCCTGGATGATGCTGGGCCATTGCGCGGGCCTGCGCAACACGCAGCAGCTGGGCGACTACGTGCTGGCGCATGCCTACGTGCGCGAGGACCATGTGCTGGACGAGGAACTGCCGCTGTGGGTGCCGATCCCGGCGCTGTCGGAGATCCAGCTCGCGCTCGAGGCGGCCGTGGCCGAGGTCACGCAGTGCAAGGGCGCCGAGTTGAAGACCATCATGCGCACCGGCACCGTGGCCAGCACCGACAACCGCAACTGGGAGCTGCTGCCCAACAACGAGCCGCAGCGCCGCTTCAGCCAGAGCCGTGCCGTGGCGCTCGACATGGAGAGCGCCACCATCGCCGCCAACGGCTTTCGCTTCCGCGTGCCGTACGGCACCTTGCTGTGCGTGAGCGACAAGCCGCTGCACGGCGAGATCAAGCTGCCCGGGATGGCGAACCACTTCTACCGGGAGCGGGTGGAGCAGCATCTGCGGATCGGGATCAAGGCGGTGGAGGTGCTGCGGTCGCAGGGGTCGGGGCGGCTGCACAGTCGGAAGCTGCGGAGTTTTGCGGAGGTGGCGTTTCAGTAGTCGTTGCTATCGAAACCATAGCTGGTGGCGCTTGCTGGGCGGGCGGTTGGGGCACTTTTTGTTTATGAATTTGGGCCTTGCTCAGATGTGGATGCAGGAGCCGGGATGTCGCCCCGGCGGGCGACCTACTTTTCTTTGCTTCGCCAAAGAAAAGTAGGCAAAAGAAAGGCGACCCTGCTGGCTGCGACCCCTTCGCTTCGCTACGGGGCAACCTGCGCCGCGACGCTGTCGGGGTGCGCTGCAGAACTCGCTATGCGCTGCGCGCTGCGCTCGAACAGCTGCAGCGAGTCAGATCACGAAGCAGCTGTTGCCGCACGCGGCACAGCTGCCACCCCGCCATCGCCACGTCGCAGGCGCATCCAGAAGGGACCCGTCAGAACGGGCCATCGCTTCGCTCGGCCCCCAAGAGCATGAGCCGCTGCGCGGCTCGGTCTTGCTCCCTCTCCCTCTGGGAGAGGGCAGGG
>JAFEEH010000225.1 GCA_018241185.1 Pseudomonadota bacterium
CTGTTCAAGAACCGCACAACATTCGATCCGGCTCACCGCCAGGCGAACAAGATCGCTTGACGTGGACCATAGAACCTCAGCCCGAACGGGGGCGGGCATCGCGCATGCTGCCCGTACGCGCATACGGGCTCACATCGCCTTGAACAGATGTGCGTACAGCCGGCTCACGACGATGTCCTCGCCCGGCCGTCCGCGCAGGCTCAGGTGCAGCTTGCCGGCTTCGTCGCGCTGCACCTGGTCGATGGCGCTGGCGCGCACCACCACCGCGCGGTGCACCTGCCAGAACACCTGGGGGTCGAGCTGCGGCAGCAACTGCTTGAGCGGCGTGCGGATGAGGTGTTCCTGCGTGGCGGTGAGCACGCGGATGTACTTGTCCGCCGCCTCGAAGTAGAGGACCTCGTCGATCGGCACCATGCGCACGGTGCCCACGGCGTCGCTGGCGGTGATGAACTTCAGCGGCGCGGCAGGCACGGCGCCTGGCAGCGCAGGCAGGCCGGCCGACGGCAGCGCCCCCCCGGCGGCCGCCAGCAACTGGCGCCACTGGGCGAGGGTGTGTTCCAAAACGTCCGTGGCCGGGGTCGGGCCAATCGGCGCCACCTCGTCGGCCGCGGCGCCGGCCGCCAGGGCCTGTTGCAGGCGTGCCACCGTCCGGCGCAGCCGTCCGGGCTGCACGGGCTTGAGCACGTAGTCGAGCGCCTGGGCGTCGAAGGCGCGGGCCGCGTATTCGTCGTAGGCGGTGACGAAGACCAGTTGCGGCATCGGCGCCTCGTCGTGCGGCCAGCGGTCGGCCAATTCGGCAGCGGCGGCCAGGCCGTCCTGGCCCGGCATGCGGATGTCGAAGAAGAGCACGTCGGGCCGGCGTGCCAGGGCCTCGCGCACGGCGCTGGCGCCGTCGCCCACGGTGGCGACGACCTGCAGCGCCGGCCAGGCCTGGGCGAGTTCGGCCTTCAGGGCCTGGGCCAGCAGGGGTTCGTCTTCGGCGATGAGGGCGGTAGGCATGGTGTCTTTATCGGGTGCGGGGGGAGGGGGATGACGTGCGCGACGCGGCGGCGCGCTGGGGCCACGCCTCCGGCGCACAGCCGAACTGCTTGCTGAACCAGCGCGTGAAGGCGCTGTGCGTGCTGTACCCCAGCATGGCAGCCACTTCGCCGAGGCTGTAGTGCGGATTGGCGACGTAGCGCTGCGCCAGTTCCTCGCGCACCTCGCGCAGCAGTGACGCGAAGCTGCGCCCGTGGGCGTCGAGCTGACGCTGCAGGGTGCGCATGCTCAGGCCCAGCCCCTCGGCCACCGACTTGCAGGTGGCGCGCCCGGTGGGAAGCATCAGGTAGATGGCCTTGCGCACGGCCTGGTCGACGGAACGCTGCCGGTCGTTGGGCATCGACGCGATCATTTTGCGGGCGTAGTCGGCCAGCACCGGATCCGCGGTGGGATTGGGCACGTCCAGGTCGGCCGCCTGCAAGACCAGGCCGTTGAACGCTGCATCGAACGCGACATGGCACTTGAAGAAGCGCGCATGGAATGCGAGCGTCTTCGGCGCTGCATGCATGAAGCTCGCGCTCGCCGGCTGCCAGCGCTCGCCCAGCAGCGCCTGGCCCATGCGGTACAGCACGCCGATCGCCAGCTCGATGGACTGCGGCGCGGCTTCGGGCAGCAACAACTCTTCCCGAAGGATCACCAGGTGGCCGTCGTCCTCGACCTGGATCGCCAGCTGTTCATTGAGCAGGTGCAGATGCTCGATCAGCGTCATCAGCACCTGGCGCAGCGTGGGCTGGTGCATCAGCAGCAGGCTCACGACGCCGAAGTTCGACAGCTGGCGCCGCGCCGCGATGCGCAGGCCCACGGATTCGCAGCCCGAGCGTTGGGCCGCGTCTTCCAGCAGCTGCGCCACGCGCTGCGCGTCGACGAGTTGATCGGGCTGGCGCACGAGGTCGCGGCGCAGGCCCGCCCGGCGCAATGCGGCGTTCGCGTCGAGCCCGAGCTCGAGCGCGACATCGTTGAAGTTGGTCAGCGCGGCGGCGCGTACCAGGGCCGGCATGGCGGGTCTTCCCTGCAGGGGTGGCTGTGGCACCAAATGCTAAACGAATGGCACCAAAAGCAAAGCGCCTCCGGCGCCCGGCTCCTACATTCCCTTCACCTTCACGACGCCACGCGTCAGTGAAGCGGCCACCGACACGACGCACGGACGGCGGACCCCAAGGGGGCCGACCTGCCGGCAAGGAGACAAGACCATGAAGATCGAGCTGTTGACTTGTGCCATCGGCGCGCAACTGAGCGGCGTGAACCTCGCCGATGCCGTGCGCGACGACGCCCTGTTCGCGCAGATCAAGGCGCTGCTGCTGCGCCACAAGGTGCTGTTCCTGCGCGACCAGGATTTCAGCCGCGCCGATCATGTCGCGTTCGCACGGCGTTTCGGCGCGCTCGAAGACCACCCGGTCGCCGGCAGCGACCCCGAGCATCTGGGCCTGGTGCGCATCTACAAGTCGCCCGACCAGCCCAACGACCGCTACGAGAACAGCTGGCACAGCGACGGCAGCTGGCGCGAAGCGCCTGCCATGGGCTGCGTGCTGCGTTGCGTCGAATGCCCGCCCACCGGCGGCGACACGATGTGGGCCAACATGGCCCTGGCCTGGGAGCGCCTGCCCGGGCAGGTGAAGGAACTCATCGCGCCGCTGCGGGCACGGCACAGCATCGAGAGCACCTTCGGCGCGGCCATGCCCGCCGACAAGCGACTGGCACTCAAGGCCCAGTACCCCGATGCGGAGCATCCGGTGGTGCGCACCCACCCCGAGACGGGCGAGAAGGTGCTCTACGTGAACGGCTTCACCACGCACTTCACCAACTTCCACACCGCGGGCAACGTGCGCTACGGGCAGGACTTCACGCAAGGCAGTTCGTCGCTGCTGCAGTACCTGATCAGCCAGGCCGCCATTCCCGAATACCAGGTGCGCTGGCGCTGGCAGCCGAACAGCGTGGCGATCTGGGACAACCGGTCCACCCAGCACTACGCGGTGATGGACTACCCGCCCTGCCACCGGAAGATGGAACGCGCCGGCATCGTCGGCACGCCCACGTTTTTGATTGATTGACGGAGACATCCCATGAACTTTCTCGACGGCCACCTTTTTCCCGAGAACCAGCAGCCACTGGTGATCACTGCTGCGCCCTATGCGCCTTCCTGGCTGCCCTCGGACTTTCCCGGCGAGATCGCCGTGACGATGGACGAGCAGATCCAGAAGGCGGTGGACTGCTACAACGCCGGCGCCACTGTGCTGCACCTGCATGTGCGCGAGCTGGACGGCAAGGGCTCCAAGCGACTGTCGAAGTTCAACGAGCTGATCGCCGGCGTGCGGGAACGCGTGCCGGAGATGATCATCCAGGTGGGTGGCTCGATCAGCTTCGCCCCCGAGAGCGAGGGTGCGGCCGCCAAGTGGCTGTCCGACGACACGCGCCACATGCTGGCCGAGCTGGACCCCAAGCCGGACCAGGTCACGGTGACCGTCAACACCTCGCAGATGAACATCCTCGAGCAGTTCGACGCGCGCGACATCCAGGGCACCTCGATGGAAGACCCGGCGGTGTTCAACGCCTACAAGGAAATGACCGTGCCGGCGCAGCCGGGCTGGGCCGAAGAGCACATCCGACGCCTCTCGGCCGCGGGCATCCAGAGCGCTTTCCAGTGCTACAACATCAACAGCTTCGAGTCGGTGGAGCGGCTGATGCGCCGCGGCATCTACAAGGGGCCGCTGGTCCTGAACTGGGTCGCCATCGGCGGCGGCATGGACGCACCCAACATCTACAACCTCGCCAACTTCGTACGGGCCGTGCCCGACGGCGCCATGCTCACGGTCGAGAGTTCGGTGCTCAACGTGCTGCCGGTGAACATGATGGGCATCGCGATGGGCCTGCATGTGCGCTGCGGCACCGAGGACAACCTCTGGAACCAGTCGCGCACGGCCAAGATCGGCACCGTGGCCCAGATCGAGCAACTGGTTCGCATCGCCGGCGAGTTCGGCCGTCCGGTCGCCACGGCCCAGCAGGCACGCGAGATCTGCCAGATCGGCGTGTTCTACGACACCGTGGAGGAGACGCTGCTGGCCAACGGCTTCGCGCCCAACCGCAAGGGCGCGCAGCAGGGCTTCCTGCGCAAGGTGGCCTGATCCGGGCCGATCGGAGACGTCCCATGCACACCCCCCGACTCGCCGCCGCGCTGGCCTGTGCCATCGCGCTGAGTTTCGCCGCGCCGGCCCAGGCTTTCGGCGACAAGCCCATCAAGCTCGTCGTGCCCGCACCGGCGGGCGGCACCATCGACGTGTTCGCGCGCATCTTCAGCGACCAGCTGGCGGCCGAGACCAGGCAGCCGGTGGTGGTCGAGAACAAGCCCGGCGCGGGCGGCGCCATTGCCGTCAAGTACGTGCTGGCCCAGCCCGCGGATGGCAACACGCTGCTCGTGTCCGTCACCAACGTCCTGACCGAGGTGCCACATGTGCTCAAGGTCGGCTTCGACCCCATGCACGACCTGCGGCCCGTGGCCCAGATGGCACGGTCGGTCATGCTCTTCATCGCGGCCCCGGACTACCCCGCCCAGGATGCGAAGGGGGCCATTGCCTACATCAAGTCCCACCCCGGCACCACCTCCTTCGCGTCGTACAGCCCGGGCACGGCCTCTCAGTACGCCGGCGCCATCCTGAACCGCAAGGCCGGGCTGGACATGCAGCACGTGCCGTTCGCCGGTTCGGCACCCGCGCTGGCGCAGGTGATGGGCCGCCAGGTTCCGCTGATGTTCGACGGCTCGGTCACCTCCAAGACGCAGATCGCCGCCGGCAAGGTCAAGCTGCTGGGCGTGGCCTACAAGGATCGCCTGGCCGAATACCCCAAGGTGCCGACGATGGCCGAGATCGGCTACCCCGAGCTGAACTTCAGCAACTGGGCCGGGGTGTTCGCCTCGACGCAGACACCGCGCCCGCTGCTGGAGAAGATGTACGCCACCTTCGCGCGCATCAACGCGATGGGCGCGGTGCGCGAGCGCTATGCGCTCACCGGCTTCGAGGTCATCGACAAGCCGGCGTCGCTGGACGCCATGCAGGCGGACCTCCAGGCCGAGTTCGATCGCAACGCGGCGATCGTGAGGACCTTCAACATCAAGCTCGATTGACAGGAGACGTCCCATGGTCAAGGCCATCCGTTTCCACGAGACCGGCGGTCCCGAGGTCCTGAAGCTCGTCGATGTCGAGGTGGGCGAGCCGGGCGCCGGCCAGGCGCGCGTGCGCCACAGCCACATCGCGCTGAACTTCATCGACGTGTACTTCCGCACCGGCCGCTACCCCCTGCCGCTGCCCAACGGCCTGGGGTCCGATGCGGTCGGCGTGGTGGAAGCGGTGGGGCCGGGGGTGACGGATGTGCGCGTGGGCGACCGCGTCGGCTACCTGATGGGGCCGCAGGGCGCCTATTCGCAGGCGCGCGTGATGCCGGCCGAGGTGCTGATCCCGCTGCCCGGGGGCATCTCCGACCGCAGCGCCGCCACGCTGATGATGAAGGGCATGACGGCGCAGTACCTGTTCCGCCAGGTCTACCCGCTGCAGGGCGGCGAGACCATCCTGTACCACGCCGCCGCCGGGGGCGTGGGGCTGATCGCCTGCCAGTGGGCGCGCGCGATGGGCGTGACCATGATCGGGACCGTGAGCACCGACGAGAAGGCCGAGCTGGCGCGCGCCCATGGCTGCGCGCACACCATCGTCACCTCGCGCGAGAACATCGTCGCGCGCGTCAAGGAGATCACCGACGGCCAGGGTGTGCCGGTGGTGTACGACTCGGTGGGCAAGGACACGCTGATGGACTCGCTGGACTGCCTGCGCCCCCGCGGCCACCTGGTGAGCAACGGCACCTCGTCGGGTCCGGTGGTGATCGACTCGCAGCTGCTGGCGGTGAAGGGCTCGCTGTGGGTCACGCGGCCGGCAATGGTGCACTACATCCAGCCGCGCGCGCACATGCTGGACATGGCCCGCGAACTCTTCGACCACGTGCTGGCCGGGCGCATCGTCAGCGAGCCGCAGCAGGTGTTCGCGCTGGCCGATGCCGCCGAGGCGCACCGCACGCTCGAGGCACGCCGGACCCTCGGTGCCACCGTGCTGGTGCCCTGATTCGCAGGCGGCCCGCGCCGCCACCTTTCCAACCCCCCATCCGGCCCCGTGCCGTCGATGCCCCGGCCCAGCCGGCCGGGGCAGGGACGGCTTCGCCCGAATTCGCAAGACATCCAGGAAGAGGACCCACGCATGAATGCGCTCCCGATTCCCGCACTGGCCGGCTGGCCGGCACGCGGCCGGACCCTGTTCCCCGGGCTGCTGGCCAGCGCGGTGGTGGCACTGGCCGCCACCTTCCTGTCGCAGCACTATGGGGCGCCCGTGATGCTGTTCGCGCTGCTGCTCGGCATGGCGATGAACTTCCTGTCCGGCGAAGGTGCCTGCCGGCCGGGCGTCGAATTTGCCGCCCGCCATGTGCTGCGCTGGGGCGTCGCCTTGCTGGGCCTGCGCATCACTGCGGCGCAGGTGGTGGCGCTGGGCTGGCCGCCGGTGCTGGTGATCGGCATCTCGCTGGTGCTCACGATCTGCGTGTCGATGGCGGTGGCGCGGCTGATGGGCTTCAACGTGCTCTTCGGCCTTCTCAGCGGCGGTGCGACGGCCATCTGCGGCGCGTCGGCCGCGCTCGCGCTCTCGGCCGCGCTGCCGCCGCATCCGCAGAAGGACAAGGCCACGCTGTTCACGGTCGTGGGCGTGTCGGCGCTGTCGACGCTCACCATGGTCCTGTACCCCTTGCTGGCCCGCGCGCTGGGCCTGGACGCGCACACGGCAGGCGTGTTCCTCGGCGCCACCATCCACGACGTGGCGCAGGTGGTCGGCGCGGGCTACGGCATGTCGCAGGCCGTGGGTGACACGGCCACGCTCGTCAAGCTGATGCGCGTGGC
>JAFEEH010000226.1 GCA_018241185.1 Pseudomonadota bacterium
CGACATGCTCTGCGACGCCGACACGGTGGGCGTGTTCCAGATCGAGAGCCGCGCGCAGATGTCGATGCTGCCGCGCCTGAAGCCGCGCTGCTACTACGACCTGGTGATCGAGGTTGCCATCGTCCGGCCCGGCCCCATCCAGGGCGGCATGGTGCATCCGTACCTGAAGAACCGCGAGAGGCGGCTGCGCAAGGAGCCGATCCCCAATCCCTACCCGGCGCTCGACGAGGCGCTGGGCCGCACGCTGGGCGTGCCCATCTTCCAGGAGCAGGTGATGCAGATCGCGATGATCGCCGCCGGCTTCAGCGCCGACGAGGCCGACCGCCTGCGCCGCGCCATGGCGGCCTGGAAGCGCAAGGGCGGCATCGACAAGTTCCACGACCAGCTGGTGGAGGGCATGGTGGCCCACGGCTACGACCGCGACTTCGCCGAAGGCATCTTCCGGCAGTGCCAGGGCTTCGGCGAGTACGGCTTTCCCGAAAGCCATGCGGCCAGCTTCGCCAAGCTCGTCACCGTGAGCGCCTGGCTCAAGCTGCACGAGCCGGCCTGCTTTCTCGCGGCGCTGCTCGATTCGCAGCCCATGGGCTTCTATTCGCCCTCGCAGCTGGTGCAGGACGCGCGCCGCCATGGCGTGGAGGTGCGTCCGGTGGATGTGATGGTCAGCACCATCGACTGCACGCTGGAGCCGCGCGATGCCGATGCGCCGACGCCGCACCTCGACCCGCGCCATGCGCAGCGCCAGGGCCGGCCCGGCCAGCCGGCCGTGCGCCTGGGGCTCGGCCGCATCGCGGGCCTGAGCAAGGCGGGCGCCGAGCGCCTGGTGGCAGCACGCGCGCAGCAGGTCTTCACGAGCGTCGAAGACCTGGCCCTGCGTGCCGAACTCGACCCGCGCGACATGGCCGCCCTGGCCGGTGCCGAAGCTCTTGCGGCCTTGTCGGGCCACCGCCGCCAGCAGGTCTGGGAAGCCACGGCCACGCGTGGACTGGCGGGTCGTGCGAAGGGCCTGCTCAAGGGCGTGCCCATCCATGAACCTTCTCTGGCCCTTCCAGCCGCGCCCGAGGGCGAAGAGATCGTCGGCGACTACGCCGCGCTGGGCCTGACCCTGCGCCGCCACCCGCTCGCACTGCTGCGTCCCAGGCTGGCGCGCTTGAAGCTGCAGAGCGCGCAGGTGCTGCGCGACGCGCCGCACGGCGCCATCGTGCGCGCCTGCGGCATCGTCACCGTGCGCCAGCGGCCGGGCACCGCCAAGGGCACCATCTTCGTCACGCTGGAGGACGAGACCGGCCCGGTCAACGTCATCGTCTGGAGCCACGTGGCCCTGGCCTGGCGCGAGCCGTTGCTCAAGTCGCAGCTGCTGGCGGTGCAGGGCACCTGGCAGCGCGACACCGAAAGCGGCGGCAACGTGCAGCACCTGGTGGCCCAGCGCTTCAAGGACCTCACGCCCTGGCTGGGGCGCCTCGCGCAGGGGCAGCGCAGCCGGGATTTCCATTGAACCCATTGTCAGGAGTTGCCTTCCATGCCCCATGCACGCGAACACCTTCCTCAGGCCTATGTATGGCTGCGGCCTCCACGCGCGGTGCGCCAAGCGCTGGCTCAGCATCGCGATCAGTGGTGGTGGCCCAAGGGCCACCATCAGCCTCGAGCCGACCGACTGCACCTGACGCTGCATTCGCTCGGACCGCTCACCGACGACGAACTCGGCGATGTCGATCGCAGTCTGAAAAGGGCCCGCCATCCGCGTTTCGATCTGTCGCTGGCCTGGTCCGGCCTGCACGAACGCTTCGACCTGGCGATCGCCTGCCCGACCCCGAATGCGGCGCTCCACCTCCTGCACGAGCGACTGCGTGTCTGCATGCCAGGCGGGGTTCATGGTCGCAGGTCGCGCTGGAGGCCGCATGTGACTCTCGCGTGGAATACGCCTTGTGCGGGGATCGCGGCACTCGATCCCATCGCCTGGCCGGTGGACAGCTTTGCGCTCGTGCGTTCCTGGTTGCAAGACGATCGCGTCGAGCACGAGGAAATCGCCTGCTACGAACTGCAGGAGGTGTCGACATGAGGGCCATGTCCCCAGCGCCATATCCACCAAGACCCTGTATCGCACGGTGTGTCGTCGAGCATTTCTCGATCTGGAGGCCCGCTTGGGCTACGCTGAAGCCATGACCGCGACCCTGACCGCCCCCCGGATCGCCGCCGGCTCCGCGAACGCAGGCACCCCCGTCGGCCCGCCCCCGCCGGCACCTGATGTGCCCCGGCCGCCGTCGTCCCCGCCCATCGTGGTACCTCCGCCGCCCGCAGGCGACCCGCCACCGGCCGACCCGCCCTTCACCGACCCCGGCGCTCCGCCGCCCGTGGCCGATCCGCCCCCGGCCGCCGTGGTGCTCGGCCGCGTGCATGCACGCCGGCTGCGCGAGGTCTACCGCTCCGCGGGCTGGCCCTGCTGCGACGCGATCGAGGTCGACCTGCTCGCGGCCGGCCTGCTCGAGCGTCAGCGTTCGGCACACGGCCACGAAACCCTGCGCGTGAGCGACCGCGGCATCGCGCACATCGCTTCTTCGCTGGTCGTCAACCGCGGTGCGCTGTCGGCGCACGAGGCGCTGGTCGAGCAGGTCGCACGCGAGATGACGCGCAACGGCCGCATCGCCTGGCGCGGCCTCAGCCTGCGCGCGCGCCTGGCGCCGACGGAGGAGGGCGGCAAGCCGCGCTGGTGCATCGCGCGGCCCGACGTCTTCTCGATCCGCAACACCAGCGTCGAGGCCTACGCCCAGCCGGTGGTGCACGAGGTCAAGGTCAGCCGCGCCGACCTGCTGGGCGACCTGCGCAAGCCCGACAAACGCGCCGCGTACCTCGACCTGGGCGGCGAGTGCTGGTACGTGCTGGGGCGCGATGCGCGCGGCCGGCCCATCGCCGAGCCCGAGGAAATCCCCGAGGGCTGCGGCGTGCTGGTGCAGGAGAACGCGCGCCTCGTCGTGGCGCGCGCTGCAACCCATCGGCCGGTGCAGCGACTGCCCTTCAGTGTGTGGATGGCACTCGCAAAAGCTCAGCCCGTGGCCGGCTTTGACGAAGACGCCCAGGAGTTCCTGGGCGCACTGGCCTGAAGCGCAGAACGTTGCGGCACCGCGACCGGCGGTCTGGACGCGCTGGCCAGACGGAAACAGAATGAACTTTTGTCTACAGGCCTCCGGAGTCCGATCGCATGCAGCCCGTGCTCGAGATCGTTGAACGCCACGCGGCGTCTTTCACTTATAGCGTGCGCGCCCCCCGGTCGGGCGGGGTACTGCCGGTGTCGTGCTACGTCGATGGCGGCTTCGGTTCATTGGCCGAATGCCTTGCGGATGCGGCAGAAGCCTTCAGCCCGTACTTCTCACGTGTCTACGTGCGGTTCCAGGGGCTGTGCGTGGGCGAGCACATGGTGATGCGCCTGCGTGTCCAGCCCGAAGCGCTGGCCGCCCACCTGGTGCAGGCGTACCAACGCAAGAGGCTGGCGGCCGACGAGCAGGCCGCTGCCGAGCCGGCCCGACGCGTCGCCTGAGCCCTGCCGCCCTCGTGCACCCGAAAAAAAAGAACCCGGCCAGACCCGGGTTCTTTTTTTGATTGCGATGCACGGGGCGCCGCGATCAGCGCGTCATCGCATTGATCACGACCGCCGAGATCACGCCGGTGGCGATTGCCGCCAGCACATAGTCCGACCCGTTCTGCACCCAGTAGTAGCCGCGCGGCGGCTGGCGCAGGCCGTGGCCGCGCCAGTCTTGCACGACGTACTGCGGCCGGCGGTACTGCGGCGGCAGGCGCTCGCCGCGATTGAAGCGACGGTATTCCGGATAGGCCATGGGCGGCGGCCCGGCATGCGGGCCACGGTGATACCGCGGCGGACCCGGCCGGTGCATGCCCGGCCCGGGGCCCTGCATGTGCGGTGGTCCGCCGGGACGACCCGCGTGCGGGCCGCCCGGCCCGCGGCGGTCATGGCCGGGGCCCGGTTGTGCGAATGCCGCGGCACAGGCCAGCGCTATGGCGCCGGCCGCGAGAGTGCGGAAGCTGTTCATCGTGGCGACTCCTCTTTCTCTTGCCAAAAACCCATCGTAAGCATGCGCTGCGCCGGCCCGCGTAGGCCGAAGGCGCCGATGTGCGCGAAAGGTCAGGGAAGAAATCGAGGCCATCCCGCCGGATCGGGGAGCTGCTGGAGCGGGTGAAGGGAATCGAACCCTCGTATGAAGCTTGGGAAGCTGCCGTTCTGCCATTGAACTACACCCGCAGCAGCCGCGGATTCTAGCGTGCGTCTCGGTTCGTTCCGGCCGCCACCGACATGTGCAAAGCCGGCCGAGCCCGGCACGGAAAAAGGGCTCCGCAGAGCCCTTCGATCCGGTGCCGCGCGCGCCTCAGCTCAGCGGCAGCCGCAGGTACGTGCCGCGCAGCGGCTGCTGCCCCGCGCCCGGCTTGCTCCAGTCGCACACGCCGTTCGGGAAGATGGCGTTCAGCCGGGTCTGCTCGGCGCCGCTGAAGGGCACGGCGTAGTCGGCCACGTTCACGGGCTTGAGCTGGCACTTGAGCACGTCGTTCACCAGCGGCGATCCGGCGACGAGGCGCGGCGTGCTGAAGCGCGGGTAGACGACGTTGCACGCGGCGGCCGGATCCTGCGATGCGGGCTCGTCGATGCGCTTGCCGGTCTTGTCCCAGCAGGCGTCGTTGGCTCCTGCGGGTTTGTTGCGCACGACCTTGTCGATCGACGCGGGCGCGGTGTCGGCGGCCATGTTGTCCAGCCACCGGTTGAGCAGGTCGATCGATTCGGCCATGTAGTTGACGCCGGAGGTCGAGCCGAGCGTCCAGATGATCTGGTTGTCGCTGCGGCCGTTGGCGCGCTGCAGGCGGGCGCGGATGATCAGGTCCTGCATCGTGTCGTGGATGTCGCCGACGGCGTCTGCGTTGCCGCGCTGCGTGATGATGGGGATGTTGGCCAGGCCGGGTCCGGTGAAGCTGTTCTTGAAGCCGCCGCCGTAGGTGGCTTCCAGCGCGCCGCTGTCGGCCACGGTGCGTGCGGCCTGCAGGTTGCCGTCGCCGTCGTAGCCACCCACGTTCTCGTTGAGGTCGAGGAACTCCTTGACCGTGATGGCGCCTTGGTTCAGCGCCGCCAGCCCGTACTGCACGCCGATGTTGTCGATGGGTCGCCGCGCCTCCTGCGTGCCGGGGCGTTTGCCCAGCAGGTTGACGTTGGTCTGGAACAGATCGCAGCGCACGCCGTCGGGGTTGGTGCTGCGGTTGAACACGTTGGCCGCGTTGCCGGGTTCGAGAAAGCCGCAGCCCGGCGCGTTGTCGGACTTGATGATGCTCGCGAAAGACAGGTCCCAGGCCAGGCAGGTGTTGGTGTTGAAGCCGTTGACCGCGTTCTGCTTGGTGGTGCTCCAGGTCACGGGGTCGGCGTTGTAAACCCTGTTGAGCAGTCGGCACTCCATCACCTCGGGCATCAGCGTCTCGGGGAAGGAGACGATGGGCTGGATGCCGTCGAGCAGGCCCGGATACAGCTGCGCGATCAGGTATTGCTGAATCGCGCCGCCCGAGCCGCCGAAGCCGGCGGTCCACTTCGGCACGTCACCGAATTCCTCGATCACGTGCTCCTTGAGCATCATGAGTGTCTCGCCCTGCAGGTGCGGGTTGGCGTGCTGGTTGTTCCACAGCTCGGTCGAGTTGATGAACGCGAAGCCGCGTGACAGCTGGATGTGCCCCGCGTCGCCGAGGATCGAGTCGATGGGGTGCACGCCCTGGTTGTACTGGGCCGAGCCACAGCAGTCGAAGTACACGACCAGCTTGCGGTTCCAGCCCGGACCCGGCGTCCAGGTGGCCGGCGCGCCGGCCGACGGGTTGTCGAGCACCGCGAGGCGGTACACGCCGCGGTTGATGGTGCCGGACTCCACGCGCACGATGTAGGGCACGGTGACGCCGTCGTTGGTGGTGGTCTGCGCCAGGTCCGACGGCCGCGGGCCGGTGGGATCGGACAGCGGCTTGAAGAGGCCGCCCGTCGTGCGGTAGTACCAGACCACCTGCGTCGTGGCCGAGCAGTCCGCATCGAGCGGCGCACCCAGTCCGTTCTGCACGGTTCGGCACTCGTAAGGCGTGATGTGCGGGCCCGACAGGATCGGCCCGGTGATCGGGTAGTTGGTCAGTGTCAGCTCGGTATGCTGCGCGGGGTCGTCGGCGTTGCTCACCACGATCAGGTTGTCCTTGCCCGACGGCGAGGCCGGGTCTTCGGCCAGGCCGCTGACCTTGCCGCGCAGCACCCGCGCGGCCGCGTCGCGCACGGGCACCTGCGCGGTGACGTCCTTGCCGTTGAGGCTCACGCGCACGCTCGAGGGCGACACGCCTTCGGGCGCGCGGATCTCCAGCAGCGTGTCGCCGCCGCTGACCAGGTCGGGCCGCGAGGACAGGGTGCGCACATCGAAGGCTGCCGGCGCCGGGGCGGGTGCGGGTGATGGCGCAGGTGCCGGTGCCGGGGCGGGCGCTGGTGCAGGGGCCGGGAAGAAGAAGCCGCCGCCCGATCCGCCGCCGCCGCAACTGGCAAGGAGGGCGGCGCTGGCGACCATGAGTGCGGCGCCGGCCCGAACGGCGGGCCGCGGACAAACCCGCTGGCGCGGCGAAGGTGTGGAAGTGAACATGCTGTCTCCTGGTGTCGGTGTGTGTTCTTCGCTCAGCGTAAGGAGCGCGAACTGACACCACGGTCGTTGCGATGACAGATGAGGCATGAATTGCTACAGGTAATCCCTGATGCCCCGCAGGCCGTGCCGTGCCTCGAGGCGATGGTGCGGCGCTCGCGGTGGGCGGCACGACTTTCTTCTTCCGACCTGGAGCACGTGCTCGGCGGCATGCAGGAGCGCCGCTTCGCGCGCGGCGCCTGCATCGCGGGCGCAGGGCAACCGGTCGAGCACTGGATGGCGCTGATCGACGGCTTCGCCAAGATGTCGGTGGCTTCGGAGGGCGGTCGCGTGTCGACGCTGACCGGCGTGTCCGCAGGCGTGTGGTTCGGTGAAGGTTCACTGATCAAGCACGAGGCGCGACGCTACGACGTGTTCGCGCTGCGGCCCACGCGCGTCGCGCTGATGCCGCGCCGCACCTTCGAGTGGCTGCGCGAGACCAGCATTGCCTTCAACCACTACCTGCAGGAACTGCTCAACGCGCGGCTGAGCCTGTTCATCGGCGCGCTCGCGCACGAGCGCTTGCTCGATACCGACGCCCGCGTGGCCCACTGCCTGGCGAGCCTGTTCAATCCCGAGCTGTACCCCGATGCGCCGCGCCAGCTTCAGGTCGGGCAGATCGAGATCGGCCTGCTCGCCAACGTCTCGCGCCAGCGGGTGAACGTGGCGCTGCAGCGGCTGCAGGCCCTGGGCCTCATCCGGCTCGAGCGGCGCGGGCTCACGGTGCTCGACCTGCCGGGCCTCGACGGCTTCCGCGCCGCCTACGGCAGCGATCCGGCGTCGCGCGACGCCGGGGCAGCGCGGCGCGCCTGAGAAGCTGTGAACGAATCCGCCATGCCCGCTCGCCCTGCCAAAACACACTCACTCGGCGTTGCAAATGCTCGCCATAGCCCGAGCTATGGCTGCGCTTTGCGCCTGGATTGGGCGCGTTTTCGCGGTCCGCTCGGTCACGCCGAATTCATTCACAGCTTCTGAGCCTGGCGCGCGCTCGGCACTTCAGCCGAACAGCCGCTGAGCGTGCACCCCGAGCCCCTGCGCCACGCTGGCGTTGCGGTCGCCGTGCACTGCGCGCGCCGCGGGCAGTCGTGCGGCGATGCGGTCGGTCAGTGGCGTGAATCCGGTCGAGCCGCCGGTGAAGTAGAGGGCCGCGACGTCCGCCGCCTGCACGCCGGCCATGCGCAGGGTCTCGCCGGCCGCTTCGACGATGCGCTGCAGGTCGGCGTCGAGCGCCTGCACGGCCTGCGCCTCGTCGAGGCCGGCTTGCAGGCCGGCTTCGATGCGGCCGAGGTCGATGCGCGTGGCGCCGCCTTCGGCCACGGCGATCTTCGCGGCCTCGGCCTGGCCGATGAGCGCGTGGCCGAGGTGCTCGTCCACGACGGTCATCAGGCGCCTGTAGTGCGCCGGGTCGCCGTAGAACTCGCGCATGCGCCGCAGCTCGGCCACGCGCGGCGCGGTGTAGACCGTGTTGATGAGGTGCCAGGTCGCGAGGTCGAAGTACACGCGGCTGGGCACCTCGCGTGGCGTCTGTCCGACGCGCGCCGGGCCGAGTCCGCGGTAACCGCACAGCGGCAGGATGCTGGCGAGTTCGACGTGGCGGTCGAAGTCGGTGCCGGCCACGTGCACGCCGTGATTGGCGAGGATGTCGTCCTTGCGCTCCAGCCGGCCGCGCCGCTGCGGCCCCACGCGCACCAGCGAAAAGTCGGAGGTGCCGCCGCCGATGTCGGCCACCAGCACCAGTTCTTCGCGCTCGACGCGCTGCTCGTAGTCGAGCGCGGCGGCGATGGGTTCGTACTGGAAGCTCAGCGCCTGCAGGCCGACCGAACGCGCCGCGGCCTCGAGCGTCGCCTGCGCCTGGGTGTCGCGTGCGGGGTCGCCGTCGACGAAATACACCGGCCGGCCCAGCACCGCGCGTGCGATGGGCGTGCCGGCCTCGCGTTCGGCCATCGTCTTCAGGTGCCGCAGGTACGACGCCACGACGTCGAGGTAGCGCACCGCGTGCCCGGCGCCGACCTCGGTGCTCTGGTCCGCGAGCGCCGAGCCGAGGATGCTCTTCATCGAGCGCATCAGCCGGCCCTCGTGCCCCTCGACGTACGCTGCCAGTGCGTGCCGACCGTACAGCCGCTGCGGCTCCTCGTGCGCGGCCAGGCCCTCCACACCGTAGAACACGGCCGTCGGCATGGTGCGCTGGCCTGGCTCCAGTTCGACCAGGGCCATGCGCCCGTCGCCCGCCGACAGCGCGATCGCGGAGTTGGACGTGCCGAAGTCGATGGCGCAGAAGGGCGGGGCGGAGCGGGTCATGGCACGGGCGCCCGGCAGGCCGCTGGCGCGGGCCGGGTCGAAGAGGCGTTGGGGGAGGGGCGCGGATTCTAGCGAGCACCCGTCGATGGCGTGCCTGGCGCAAAGAATGCTATCGAATCGATAGCTGCTCACGCCCGTCCCACGGGCGCTGCAGCCCGATTTGACTCTGAAGATCAGCGCAGGAACACGCGCTGCATGAACAGCTCGATCGGCACCTGCAAGGCCGTCTGCACCGGCGCCGGCAGCTCCAGCGGGCGCATCAGCATCTTCAGCGTCATGCCCGGGTTGAGGTTGCGGCTGATGGTGCGGCTCACGCGGCTGCTCAGGCCGCGTTGCCAGGTGCGGTCGGGGGCCTGGGCGGGATGGCGGCCGCGCGCGATGTGACGCAGGGCGCAGTCGGCGTCCTCGCTCTTGAGCTCCCAGGTGCGGCGCGCCACGGTGCCCAGTACGCGCAGCCGGCCCAGGCGTTCCTCCTGGCGATAGCGGCGGAAGAACTTGTAGAAGTGCTTGTAGTGGTTGACCTCGTCGGTCGCGATGCGGGTGCACAGGTCGACGAAGACCGGCTCGCTCGCCGCCTTGGCCAGCGCGCGGTAGTAGGTGGCGGTGCCGGTCTCCACCACGCAGCGCGCCGACATCTCCAGCCCGCGCGTGGGCGCGAGCAGTTCCACCTTGCAGTAGGTCGCGTATTCGGTCAGGAAGCTCTGGAAGGCCGGCTCCCAGTCGAACTCCGGCCACACGTGGTTGACGTAGGCCCGCAGGGCGCGGCCGTGCTGCAGCTCCTCGTGCTCCCAGTGGTCGCGCAGCCAGGCCGTGACCTCCTCGTCGCCGGCGAAGAAGTCGACCAGGTTGTGGGTGTAGAGGTCGGAGCCGCTCTCGATGAAGGACGCCGAGCAGGCCAGGTAGAACAGCGTGTCGTCGTCGCGGATGCGGTCGAGCTCGATGCGCGAGAAGTCGAGGTCGTCGATGGTCCAGTGCGCGGCTTCGTAGCCAGCCATGCAGAAACTCCTTGTGACATGGGCGAGGGCGGTCGCAACGGTTGCCGGCGCCGGGAGGGCGCGGCCCTCGGGCCCCGCCGCCCGCACCTTACGCGCATTGTGCAGTCGCAGCACTGACCGATCGCAAGCCGGGGACGGCGGCATGTCCTTGGGCGTCGATGGCCGGCCGCCCGGTGCGGCGGGACCGTGCCTCTTGCCCGCAGGCCGCGCATGGCCGGCCCGCCGCGACCGGTCGCGGTGAGGCCCCAAACCTATAATCGAATGTTCAATCGAATCAAGCAGTTAGCGGCCGTGCCCCCCCTGTCGATGGGAGGTCCGGCCGGCCGCCGGTGCCCCAGCCTCCACATCCCATGAGCCAGCCCACGTTCACGGTCGCGGACATCCGCAAGACCTTCCTCGATTTCTTCGAATCCAAGGGCCACACGGTCGTGGCGTCGAGCCCGCTGGTGCCGGGCAACGACCCGACGCTGATGTTCACCAACTCGGGCATGGTGCAGTTCAAGGACGTGTTCCTGGGCACGGACAAGCGCCCCTATGTGCGCGCGGCCTCGGTGCAGGCCTGCCTGCGTGCCGGCGGCAAGCACAACGACCTGGAGAACGTGGGCTACACCGCGCGGCACCACACCTTCTTCGAGATGCTGGGCAACTGGAGCTTCGGCGACTACTTCAAGCGCGAGTCGATCAGCTGGGGCTGGGAGCTGCTCACGAAGGTCTACAAGCTGCCGGCCGACAAGCTGCTGGCCACCGTCTACCACGAGGACGACGAGGCCTACGACATCTGGACCCAGGAGATCGGCCTGCCGCCCGAGCGCGTGATCCGCATTGGCGACAACAAGGGCGGCAAGTACAAGTCCGACAACTTCTGGATGATGGCCGACACCGGCCCCTGCGGGCCCTGCTCGGAAATCTTCTACGACCACGGCCCCGACATTCCCGGCGGCCCGCCCGGCAGCCCCGAGGAGGACGGCGACCGCTTCATCGAGATCTGGAACCACGTGTTCATGCAGTTCGACATGCAGCCCGACGGCAGCGTGGTCAAGCTGCCGGCGCCCTGCGTCGACACCGGCATGGGCCTGGAGCGCCTGGCGGCCATCCTGCAGCATGTGCACAGCAACTACGAGATCGACATCTTCGATGCGCTCATCAAGGCCGCGGCACGCGAAACCGGCACCACCGACCTCGCCAACCCGTCGCTCAAGGTGATCGCCGACCACGTGCGTGCGACCTCCTTCCTGGTCAGCGACGGCGTCATCCCGAGCAACGAGGGGCGCGGCTACGTGCAGCGCCGCATCATCCGCCGCGCCATCCGCCACGGCTACAAGCTGGGCCGCAAGAAGCCCTTCTTCCACAAGCTGGTGAAGGACCTGGTGGCATTGATGGGCGCCGCGTACCCGCGCCTGCAGGCGCAGGAACAGCACATCACCGACACGCTCAAGGCCGAGGAAGAGCGCTTCTACGAGACGCTGGCCAACGGCATGGAGATCCTCGACAGCGCGCTCGACGGTGGCAAGACCACGCTGCCCGGCGACGTCGCCTTCAAGCTGCACGACACCTACGGTTTCCCGCTCGACCTCACGCAGGACGTGGCGCGCGAGCGAGGCGTGACGGTGGACGAGGCGGGCTTCGACGCCGCCATGGACAGGCAGAAGGCGGCCGGCCGCGCGGCGGGCAAGTTCAAGATGGAACGCGCCGTGGAGTACGCCGGCGCCGCCAACACCTTCACCGGCTACGAGCACCTGGAAGAGGCTGCCAAGGTCGTGGCGCTCTACCACGAGGGCGCGTCGGTGCCCGAGCTGAAGGAGGGCCAGCCCGGCATCGTCGTGCTCGACACCACGCCCTTCTACAGCGAGAGCGGCGGCCAGGTCGGCGACCAGGGCACGATCAGCGCCGAAGGCATCGCCTTCGGCGTCGAGGACACGCAGAAGATCAAGGCCGACGTGTATGGCCACCACGGCGTGCAGACGCAGGGCACGCTCAAGGTCGGTGATGCGGTGAAGGCCGCGGTCGACGGCGAGCGCCGCGCCGCCACCATGCGCAACCACTCGGTCACTCACCTGATGCACAAGGCCCTGCGCGAGGTGCTGGGCACGCATGTGCAGCAGAAGGGCTCGCTGGTCGATGCCGAGAAGACGCGCTTCGACTTCGCGCACAACGCGGCCGTCACGCACGACCAGATCCTGGAGATCGAGCGCATCGTCAACGCCGAGATCCTGGCCAACACCCCCACGCAGGCGCGCGTGATGGGCATGGAGGACGCGCAGAAGACCGGCGCGATGATGCTGTTCGGCGAGAAGTACGGCGAGACCGTGCGCGTGCTCGACATCGGCAGCAGCCGTGAACTGTGCGGCGGCACGCACGTGCACCGCACTGGCGACATCGGCCTCTTCAAGGTGGTGAGCGAGGGCGGCGTGGCCGCGGGCGTGCGCCGCATCGAGGCCATCACCGGCGCCAACGCGCTGGCCTACCTGCAGCAGCTCGAGTCGACCGTGCACAGCGTGGCCGCCACGCTCAAGGCGCCCTCGGCCGAGGTGCAGCCGCGCCTGGCGCAAGTGCTGGAACAGGTGCGCGCGCTCGAGAAGGAGATCGGCGCGCTCAAGGGCAAGCTGGCCTCCAGCCAGGGCGACGAGCTGGTCAACCAGGCCGTCGACGTCAAGGGCATCAAGGTGCTGGCTGCCCAACTGCAGGGCGCCGACGCAAAGCAGCTGCGCGACACCATGGACCAGCTCAAGAACAAGCTCAAGAGCGCGGCCATCGTGCTGGCGGCCGTGGATGGCGCCAAGGTGCAGATCGCGGCCGGCGTCACGCCCGACGCGATGGCGAAGATGAAGGCCGGCGAGCTGGTCAACTTCGTCGCCAGCCAGGTCGGTGGCAAGGGCGGCGGCAAGCCCGACATGGCCATGGCCGGCGGCACCGATGCGGCCGGGCTGCCGAAGGCGCTGGCGTCGGTGCAGGGCTGGGTGGCGGAACGCGCCTGAGGCGCAACAAGACGGTCCGCGCCATGCGTGCGACGTTCGTTCGCCACGGCCAGAGCACCGGCAACGCCGGTCAGCCCACGCGCGACCTGGTGGCCATGCCGCTGACGCCGCTGGGCGTGTCGCAGGCGCGCGAAGTCGCCTGCAGCTGGCGGCGCGAGCCGACGCACATCGTGAGCTCGCCCTTCCTGCGCGCACGCCAGACGGCCGAGCCGACCTGCGTGCGCTTTCCCGGGGTGCCGATGGCGATCTGGCCGATCCACGAGTTCACCTACCTGTGCCCGGCCAACTGGGCCGACACCACCCGCGCGCAGCGGCGGCCCACGGTCGAGGCCTACTGGCAGCGCGCCGACCCGGCCTACATCGACGGGGAGGGCGCCGAGAGCTTCTCGCAGGTGCTGCGCCGCGCCGAGGCGGCGCTGGCCCGCCTGGCCGCGTTGCCGGACGGTGCCGAGGTCTTCCTCTTCAGCCACGGCCAGTTCATGCAGGCGGTGCGCCAGAGCGTGGGGCTGGCCGGCGAAAGCGACGACGACAAGATGGCCCAGTTCTGGCCTTTCGAGCAGCGTTCGCCGGTGCTCAACTGCCAGAAGCTGGTGCTGGGCCACGCCGGGGGCGCATGGCGCGTGCTCGACGAGGACCCGCTGGCCGCGCCCGAGCTGCCTGTTGCTATGGATTCGATAGCTGCTCGCGCAGACCTGGCGCGCTCTGGAGCCCGATTTGGCCATGAATGACTTGGACGCGCCCGGCGAGGTGCTGGTGATGGGGGCCGGCGCGGTCGGCTGTTATGTCGGCGGCTGCCTGGCGGCCGCCGGCGTGCCGGTCACCTTCGTCGGCCGGCCGCGCGTGCTCGAGGCGGTGGCACAGCACGGACTCACGCTGACGGACCGCGACGGCGCCTGCCGGCGCGTGCGAGCTGCTGACCTGCGGCTGTCCGACTCGGTGCCTGCGGGCGCCCGGCCGGCGCTGGTGCTGCTGTCCGTGAAGAGCGGGGCCACCGCGGCGGCTGCGGCCGAACTGGCGGCGGCCCTGCCGGCCGGCACGCCCGTCGTGTCGCTGCAGAACGGCATCGGCAACGCGGGCCTCGCGCAGCGCGCCGCGCCTTCGCTCAAGGCGCTGCCGGGCATGGTGCCCTACAACGTGGCCGAGCTGGCGCCGGGCGCCTACCACCGCGGCACCGCCGGGCGCCTGGCCAGCGTCGCTCATCCGGCCCTGCTGCCGTGGGCGCCGGTGTTCGAGGCCGCCGGCGTGCCGATCGACCTGCGCAGCGACCTGCAGGCGATCCAGTGGGGCAAGCTGCTGCTCAACCTCAACAACCCGGTCAATGCGCTGTCGGGCCTGCCTCTGCGTGAGCAGCTGCTCGACCGCGGCTACCGCCGCTGCTTCGCCGCGCTGATCGACGAGGCCCTGGCGGCGCTGGACGCCGCCGGCATCGAGCCGGCGCAGATGACTGCCGTGTCGCCGCGCCGCCTGCCGATGCTGCTGCGCCTGCCCGACTGGCTGTTCCGCCGCGTCGCCGCACCCATGCTGCGCGTGGACGCCAAGGCACGCTCCAGCATGGCCGACGACGTGGCGCTGGGCCGGCGCACCGAGGTCGATGCACTCAGCGGCGAAGTGGTGCGCTTGGCCGAGACGCACGGCCTTTCGGCACCGCGCAACGCGAAGATGGTGGAACTGCTCGATGGCGGCTGGCCGAAGCCACCGGTGCGCATGGATTCAGCGGCGCTGCAGCGCGCGCTCGGGCTGTAGCAGCGATTCAAGCCAAAAGTGGCCGCAGCGCCCGTCGGTCGGGCGCCGGCAGCTATCGAATCCATAGCAAACCGCGCGCGGCGGCGATGTCAGCGCCGGGCCACGAGGGCGCCCAGCACCGTGCGCAGCGTGCCCACCGCCGCCTCGCGCCCGGCCGCGTCGCACGCCATCTGCGCGCGCACGATCGCACCGTCGAAGACCAGCGCCGCCGCATCGGCCAACAGCTCGCGCGTCGCGCCGTCGGGCAGCAGTTCGGCGATCACCTGCGTCATCTCGCCCTTGTGGGCGCGCGCGATGTCCACCGCCTCGGGCAGCGCCTGCGCGATCTCGACCACCGAGTTGATGAAGGCGCAGCCGCGGAAGTCGGGCTGCTCGGTCCATTCCCGCAGCACGTCGGCCAGCAACAGCAGGCGTGCATGGCCTTCGGCCGGCGAGGCCGCGCCGCAGCGGCCCAGCGCGTCGATGAACCACGCCATCCAGCGGCGATGGCGGAAGTCCAGGAACTCGCGCACCAGCGCGTCCTTGCTCGGGAAGTGCCGGTAGAAGGTGAGCTTGGCCACGCCGGACTCGGCGATAAGCCGGTCCACGCCCGTGGCGCGGATGCCGTCGCGGTAGAAGAGGTCGTGCGCCGTCGCAAGGATGCGCTCGCGTGCCGACAGGTCGCCGGCCAGGGGTGTCGGGGAAGACATCGACGGGATTGTAGACAGGTCCGTCTACCTGGGTTATCGTCGCGACCCGATGTAGACAGGTCTGTCTACACGTCTATGTCCAACCGCAGGAGCCCGACATGCCCGACACCCTCGCCGAAACCCGCCCGCCGGTGCCGCCTTTCAATCTCGCCACCGCCACCCAGAAGGTGCGCGGCGCCGAGGACGCCTGGAACTCGCGCGACCCCGACCGTGTGGCCCAGGTCTACACCCCCGACACCCTCTGGCGCAACCGGGCCGAGTTCCCCAGGGGGCGCGAGGCGGTGCGCGCCTTCCTGCAGCGCAAGTGGGCGCGCGAACTGGACTACCGCCTCATCAAGGGCCTGTGGGCCTTCACCGACCACCGCATCGCGGTGCGCTTCGCCTACGAATGGCACGACGACTCGGGCCAGTGGTTCCGCAGCTATGGCAACGAGAACTGGGAGTTCAACGCCCAGGGCCTGATGCAGCGGCGCTTCGCCAGCATCAACGACCTGCCCATCGCCACGGCCGACCGCCTGTTCCACTGGCCGCTCGGTCGCCGGCCCGACGACCACCCCGGGCTGGAAGAACTGGGCCTCTGAAGCGCCACCGCCGGTCAGGCAAGGGACGCTACATTGCCGGCATGACGCCCCCGCCGCTGATTCGCCTCCTGCTCGCCGTGGCCGCGCTGACCCTGGCCGGCTGCGCCAGCCTGCCGCCGCCGCAGCCGGCGCCACGCTCCACCGCGCCGACCGATGTCGCGGACACGCGCCTGGCGCAGATCGCCACGGCCAGCACGCCGCCCGGCGCCGGGCCGGACGCGCTTTCGGGCTTCCAGCTCATGCCCGAGGGGCCGACGGCGCTCAACGCGCGCGTCGCGCTCGCGCGCCAGGCCCAGAAGAGCATCGACGCGCAGTACTACATCCTGCAGGCGGACGGCTCGGGCCTGCTCTTCCTGCACGAGCTGCTGCAGGCCGCGCGGCGCGGCGTGCGGGTGCGCTTGCTGGTCGACGATCTCTACACCGCGGGCAAGGACGAGCTCTTCGCCGCGCTGGCCTCGCAGCCCAACTTCGAACTGCGGCTGTTCAACCCGCTGGCGGTGCGCACCGGCCCGCTGACGCTGCGGCTCGCGCTGTCGCTGGGCGACGTGCGGCGCATCAACCGGCGCATGCACAACAAGCTCTTCGTGGCCGACAACAGCGTGGCCATCACGGGCGGGCGCAACATCGCCGACGAGTACTTCATGCGCAGCGACGTGGCCAACTTCATCGACATGGACGTGCTGGCCACCGGGCCGGTGGTGCCCGAGCTATCGGCCTCGTTCGACGACTACTGGAACAGCGCCCAGGTGCGCCCGATCGGTTCGCTGGTGCGGCTGCCCACCGACGGCGAGGGCACGCGCGAGTGGCTTCAGGACCACCTGCGCGGCAAGCGGGAGCCCCTGCCCGAGCGCTACACCGACGTGCTGGGCCACCCCACCATCGCGGCACAGCTGCAGGCCGGCCGACTCGACCAGACGCCGGGCGACGGCCGCGCGGTGGCGGACATCCCCGAGAAGATCACCATCCAGGACCCCGAAGCCAGCTACGCCGACAGCGTGACGCAGCGCACCATCGCCATGCTCTACGGCGCGCGCGAGCAGGTGCTGATGGTGTCGCCGTACTTCATCCCCGGCGAGCGCGGCCTCGAGATGCTGGAGGAGGGCGTCAAGCACGGCGTGGAGATCATCGTGCTGACCAACTCGCTCGACGCCACCGACGAGTCGCTGGTGTATGCCGGCTACGCGCGCTATCGGCTGGCGATGCTCAAGGCCGGCATCCATGTCTACGAGCTGGGCGCGAAGCTGGCCCCGCGCGACCACCAGCTGGGCGACTTCAAGAGCTCGACCGGGCGCCTGCACTCCAAGCTGGCCATCGTGGACCGGCGGCGGATGTTCATCGGCTCGATGAACCTCGACGGCCGCTCGGCGCGCCTGAACACCGAAATCGGTGTACTGATCGACAGCCCGGCGCTGGCGGCGCAGTTCACGCGCTTCATGCCGCTGCGCGCGCTGGGCGCCTACCAGCTGCAGCTCACCGCTGGCGGCACCGCCGTGGAGTGGATCGAGCACAACCCCGACGGCACCAGCAAGGTCATCACCGACGAGCCCGGTGCCCACTGGCTCGGCAGCTTCCGCGACTGGCTGCTGCTGCGCTTCCTGCCCGAAGACCTGTTGTGAGTTCGGGTGGCACGCCCATTGCGTGCCTGGCTGCTTTCTGTCCACACCAGGAGCCAAGCCATGAACCGCAACGACGTGACCGAGAAGATCATCGCCACCAAGGTGGCCAAGGGCATCCAGTGGGCCGACGTGGCCACGAAGGCCGGCCTGTCCAAGGAATGGGTCACGGCCGCCTGCCTGGGGCAGATGACGCTGGACGCCGCGCAGGCCAAGGTGGTCGGCAAGATCTTCGGCCTCAACGCCGAAGAGCAGAAGTGGTTGCAGGTGGTGCCGTACAAGGGCTCGCTGCCCACGGCCGTGCCCACCGATCCGTTGATCTACCGCTGGTATGAGATCGTCAACGTGTACGGGACCACCATCAAGGAGCTGATCCACGAGGAATTCGGCGACGGAATCATGAGCGCCATCGACTTCAAGATGGACATCGTGCGCGAGCCCGACCCCAAGGGCGACCGTGTGAACGTGGTGCTGTCGGGCAAGTTCCTGCCCTACAAGACCTATTGAAGCGGCCCGAATACCGAAAGTGCAATCGGCCGCCAGCGCCCGCCAGCCGGGCGTTGCGGCCGAATTCGTCACGAACGTGACGATCTGCCGCCGTGGGCTTCAGACCGTGGCGGCGGGCGCGACGGAGGCGCCTTCGATCCGGTGGCGCGCGAGCGCGTCGGCCACGAAGCCGCTGGCCTTCATGTCTTCCACGAAGGCCGCGAGGAAGGCCGCCGCCTCGGCACCGCGGCCCGCGGGCAGGCCCATCGCCTGCTGGATCACCATGAAGCGACCGGGCAGCATGCGCAGCGCCGCGTCGTCGCGCGCCCAGCCTTCGAGCAGCTGTCGGATCCCGGCCGCGACTTCGATGCCGCCTGCCTTGACCGCCTCGCGGACGGCGCCGGCGTTGGGCAGCCGCTCGATGCCGGCGGCCTTCAGCTCGCGCGTGAGGAAGAGGTCGTAGGCGCTGCCCGCGCCGACGCCCACGCGCGTGCCAGCGCGGTCGACGTCGGCGTTGTCGGCCAGCGCCGAGGCGGCCGGCACGAGGTAGCTGCCCTCGATGAGCACATAGGGCGCGGTGAAGCGAAGGCCTTCGCCGCGCGCCGGATCGATGGCGAAGAAGCCGACATCCGCCTGCTCGCCGCGCACCGCCTCGACCGACTGCGCGGCCTTGTCGAACACCTTCAACTCGACCGTCAGGCCCAGGCGCTCGGCCAGTGCGCGCGCCAGGTCGACGGAGACGCCGGCCGGCTCGCCGGTGGACGTGTCGCGGCCGGCCAGGATCGGGTTGCCGAGGTTGATGGAGGCGCGCAGAACGCCGGTCGGCGCGAAGGCCTGGAGGAGGGCGGGGGACGGTGCGGTCATGGCGCGGCGGCGAGTGGCAGGGTGCGGGCCAGTGTACGGCGCTGACCCCGCGCGGCCCTCAGTGCAGGTGCCCGCTGGCGTCGGTCCAAGTGCCCGCTGGCGTCAGTCGAGGTGGCCGCTGGCCAGTGCGGCCGCGGCAGCGCGCGTCTCCACGCCCAGCTTCTCGAAGATGTGCTCCAGGTGCTTGTTCACGGTGCGCGGGCTCATGCCCAGGATCTCGGCGATGTCGCGGTTGGTCTTGCCCTTGGCCAGCCAGGACAGCACCTCGGTCTCGCGCGGGGTGAGTGCGGCCTCGCCCAGGCGCGAGGCACCGCTGGGCCCGCGGTCCAGGGCCAGCAGCAGCATCGTTTCGCCCAGGGTCGCGGTGCCCAGGTTGCGTGCCGACAGGCGCTGGCCGGTGGCGGTGGTCAGCCGTTCGGTGCCGCCCTGCAGCACCGGCGCGAGGGCGGGCGGCAGGTGGCCGGGCAGCGCGGCCTGCGGCAGCCCCTGCAGCCAGGCGGCGGCCTGCGGCGACAGCCAGGCGATGCGGCCCTGCGCATCGACGAAGACCACGCCCATGCCCGCCACGTCGACCGCGTCGCGCGCCATGCGGGTGATGCGCGCGTTGCGCGTGTGCGTGTGCAGCCGGGCCAGCACCTCCTGCGCGCGGATGGGCTTGACCACGTAATCCACCCCGCCCGATTCGAAGCCCTCCACCACGTGCGGCGTCTCGGACAGCCCGGTCATGAACAGCACCGGGATGTGCGCCAGCGCCGCGTTGGCCTTGATGCGCCGGCAGGTGTCGAAGCCCGACAGGCCGGGCAGCATGCCGTCGAGCAGGATGGCATCGGGCACCACCAGCTCCAGCCGCTCCAGCGCGCTCTCGCCGTCGCCGGCCACCAGCACGGTGTAACCGCTCGATTCGAGCGTGTCGCACAGCATGCCCAGGCTGCTGGGCGCATCGTCCACCACGAGGACGACGGGGCGTTCGGCGTCAGAGGTCGAGGGCGACGGCATCATCGGCGATCACTTTCCTGAGTTGGTCGAGTTCGAAGCGCGACACCAGGCCGCGCAGCTGGGTGCAGGCCGCGGCCAGCTCGGGCCGCTCGGTCGCGATGCGGTCCAGGGCCTGCTGCAGCCCGCGCACATGGCCGATCTGGGCCAGGTGCAGCAGTTCGGCGCGGGCCTCTTCGGGCAGGGCGATGGCGCCAGGCTGCGGCGGTGGGTCCATGCGCACGGCGGGCGCCGGGGTGTGCACCAGCCATTCGAGGCTCAGGTGCCGCTCGAGCGCGGCGATGAGTTCGGATTCGATCACCGGCTTGCCCACGAAGCCCTGGCAGCCGGCCTCGCGCAGCCGGTCGGCCTGGTTCTCGAACACGTTGGCCGAGACGATGATGATCGGCACCCGGTCGAAACCCGCGGCGCGCACGTGGCGGGCGGTGTCCCCGCCGTCCATGTCGTCCATGCTCAGGTCCAGCAGGATGGCCGAGGGCTGGTGGTCGCGCAGGCTGTCCAGGCACTCGGTGCCGCTGGCGGCCTCGCGCACGTCGAAGCCCAGCGGCATGAGCAGGCCGGCCAGCATCTGGCGCTGCACCGGCTGGTCGTCCACCACCAGCAGCGTGCGGCGCGGGCCGAAGTAGCCCGAGATGGGCCGCTGCGGCTCGGCCTGCGGGCCGGGGTCGGCCACCTCGCGCAGGTAGATGCGCACGCTGAAGGTGCTGCCCTGGCTGGAGCTGTCGGCCAGCGCGAGCTCGCCGCCCATCAGCGAGGTGAGCAAGCCAGTGATGGTCAGGCCCAGGCCGGTGCCCGGCTCCCCCGCGCGCCGGCCGACGCTGCCGCGCTCGAAGGGCAGGAAAATGCGCTGGCGGTCCTGCGGGGCGACGCCGGGTCCGGTGTCGATGACGTCGAAGCGCAGCACCTCGCGCCGTGCGTCCACCTGCAGCGTGACGGTGCCGGCCTCGGTGAATCGCACCGCGTTGGCCAGCAGGTTGATGAGGATCTGCCGCAGGCGTTTGGCATCGGCCTGCACCCAATCCGGCAGACGCCCCAGGTGGGTGTAGACGAAGGCGAGGCCCTTGTTCTCGGCCTGCGGACGCACCATGCGCACCAGCTCGTCGAGGAAGGCCGGGAGCGCCAGCGGCGCCGGCTCCAGCTGCAGGCGGCCGGCCTCGATGCGCGCCAGGTCGAGCAGCCCGTCGATGAGGCCCAGCATGTGCTCGCCGCTGCGGTGGATGGTCTGCACGGCGCCGTGCACCGAGGCCGGCGTGGCGGCGGCCGGCTCGGACTTCAGCAGGATCTGCGAATAGCCCAGGATGCTGTTCAGGGGCGTGCGCAGCTCGTGCGTCATGCCGGCCACGTAGCGCGTCTTGGCCTGGTTGGCGGCCTCGGCCGCCTCCTTGGCGGCCTGCAGCGCGGCGTCGGTGCGCTGGTGGGCCTCGATCTCCACCGTCAGCAGGTGGTTGTGGCGGTTCGATTCCTCCTGCGCCATGTGGCGGCTCTCGCTGCCCAGCACCACCCACCAGGCCGCCACCGCCGCCACCAGCGACAGCAGCGCGAAGACCTTGAGGAAGGGCGTGCGCAGCGCCTCGTTGGGCATGCCGCCGGCGCCGATCAGCTCCTGGGCATAGACGATGCCCATGATGGTCGCCAGCAGCGCCACCAGCGAGAAGGCCACCACCAGGTAGTGGGCGACGCGGAAGTTCAGGCGCGCCGACAGCCTTGCCGGCAGCAGCGCCTGCAGCCAGCCGCTGATCTGCTCGGCGGCGCGCGAATCGGTCTTGCAGCGGTCGTGGCAGCGCGACTCAAGCGTGCAGCACAGCGAGCAGATCGGCGCGCTGTAGGCCGGGCAGAAGGCCATGTCCTCGGCCTCGAAGCGGTTGTCGCACACATGGCAGGTCACGCTCTGGCCGGGCGTCCAATGCTGCAGGTCCTGCCGGGCCAGGTAGTAGCGCCCGCGCGTGCGCCAGGCCAGCAGCGGCGACACCACGAGCGCCGTTGCCAGCGCGATGAAGGGCGAGAACGCGGCCGCCCAGTGCCCCAGCAGGCCGGCGTAGGCGACCATCGCCAGTCCGGCCGCCACCAGCGTGGCCACCAGGCCGACCGGGTTGATGTCGTACAGGTGCGCGCGCTTGAACTCGATCACCTTCGGGCTGAAGCCCAGCGGCTTGTTGATGACCAGGTCGGCCACCAGTGCGCCGACCCAGGCGATGGCGATGTTGCTGTACAGGCCCAGCACCTTCTCCAGCGCGCCGAACACGCCCAGCGTCATCAGGAGCACGGCGATCAGCACATTGAAAACCAGCCACACCACGCGCCCCGGGTGGCTGTGCGTCAGGCGGGCGAAGAAGTTCGACCACGCCAGCGAGCCGGCATAGGCGTTGGTCAGGTTGATCTTCATCTGCGAGACGACCACGAAGAGCGTGGTCACCGCCATGACCGTGGCCGGGTCCTTCAGCACGTAGGCGAAGCCGGCCAGGTACATGCGGGTGGGCTCGACGGCGTGCTCCGCCGGGATTTCGTGCTGCAGCGCGAGGAAGGCCAGGAAGGCGCCGCCCAGCATCTTGAGCATGCCGGGCACGATCCAGCCCGGGCCGGCGATCAGCACCGCGGCCCACCAGCGCCCGCGGTTGGCGGCCGTTTTCTCGGGAAGGAAGCGCAGGTAGTCCACCTGTTCGCCGATCTGCACCACCAGCGCGAAGGCCACGGTGGCGCCGGCGCCGAACATCAGCGGGTCGAAGCCGCTGCTGCCCGACACGCGCCCCACGAGGCTGGTGAAGTCGGCGTACAGCTGCGGGTTCTTCGCCAGCACCGCGAGGAAGGGCAGGAAGAACAGCACGATCCAGATCGGCTGGCTCCACAGCTGCAGGCCCGAGATCAGCGTGATGCCGCGCATCACCAGCGGGATGATGACCAGCGACGAGGCCAGGTACAGCACCGGCAGCGGCCAGTCCAGGTACATCTGCAGCGCGAGCGCGAGGATGGCCGCCTCCAGCGCGAAGAAGATGAAGGTGAAGCTCGCGTAGATGAGCGAGGTGATGGTCGAGCCCAGGTAACCGAAGCCGGCGCCGCGGGTGAGCAGGTCCATGTCCACCCCGTGCCGCGCCGCGTAGTACGAGATCGGCAGGCCGGTGAGGAAGGTGATCAGGCCCACCACCAGGATCGCCCAGACGGCGTTGGAGAAGCCGTACGACAGGGCGATGGCGCCGCCGATCGCCTCCAGCGCCAGGAAGGAAGTCGCGCCGAAGGCGGCGTTGGCCACGCGGAACTCCGACCACTTGCGAAAGCTGCGCGGCGTGTAGCGCAGGGCGTAGTCCTCCAGCGTCTCGTTGGCGACCCAGGTGTTGTAGTCGCGCCGGATGCGGAAGATCTTCTGGCCGGAAAGGGGTTGCATCGAAGGGTCTCGCGAAAGCGGGGCAGGCGAGCCGTCTTGCAAGAAGCGATCCGCGGGGCGGGCGCAGACACCGCAGCACGCCCGCGCAGTCTGCCGCCGCGGCCGCCGCATGCCGCTACGTTGAATGACGTATTCGCCGTGCGTAGGGCCGTTCCTACAGTGGCGGCCATGGTGCTTCGCGGCACCTCCCGCTGCACCCCGATGGTGCGGCGAGGCCCCTTCGCCACTCAACCTGGAGCCTTCGATGTCCCGACCCCAAGATCCCTCCGACGTCCTCGCCCTGCGCCGCCGCCGGCTGCTGCAGGGCGCGGCGGCCCTGCCCGTGATGGGCCTGGGCGGCCTGGCCTTCGGCCAGACCCCGCCGACCGCCAAGGTCAACACCACCAAGCTGGCGGTGACCGACACCGAAGTCACCGTGGGCCAGCTGCACTCGTCCTCGGGCACGATGGCCATCTCCGAGACCGGCTCGATCCAGGCCGAACAGCTCGCGATCGACCAGATCAACGCCATGGGCGGCATCCTGGGCCGCAAGATCAAGGTCATCAAGGAAGACGGCGCCTCCGACTGGCCGACCTTCGCCGAGAAGAGCAAGAAGCTGCTGGTCAACGACAAGGTGGCCTGCGTGTTCGGCTGCTGGACCAGCGCCTCGCGCAAGGCGGTGCTGCCCGTCTTCGAGAAGGAGAACGGCCTGCTGTACTACCCGACCTTCTACGAAGGCCTGGAGCAGAGCAAGAACGTGATCTACACCGGCCAGGAAGCCACGCAGCAGATCATCTACGGCCTGGACTGGGGTGCGAAGGAGAAGAAGGCCAAGACCTTCTTCCTGGTCGGCTCCGACTACATCTGGCCGCGCACCTCGATGAAGATCGCGCGCAAGCACATCGAGACGGTGGGCAAGCTCGGCAGCGTGAAGGGCGAGGAGTACTACCCGCTGGGCCACACCAACTTCAACTCGCTGATCAACAAGATCAAGGTCGCCAAGCCCGACTGCATCTTCGCGGCGGTGGTGGGCGGCTCGAACGTGGCCTTCTACAAGCAGCTCAAGGCCGCCGGCATCACCGGCGACAAGCAGTTCCTGCTGACGCTGTCGGTCACCGAGGACGAGATGACCGGCGTGGGCGGCGAGAACTTCGCCGGCTTCTACTCGTCGATGAAGTATTTCCAGACGCTGGACAACGCGAACAACAAGAAGTTCGTCGAGGCCTTCAAGGCCAAGTACGGCAAGGACGCCGTGATCGGCGACGTGACGCAGGCCGGCTACCTGGGCCCCTGGCTGTGGAAGGCCGCGGTCGAGAAGGCCGGCAGCTTCGACGTCGACAAGGTGGTGGCGGCCTCGCCCGGCATCGAGCTCAAGACCGCGCCCGAGGGCTACGTGAAGCTGGACGCCAACCACCACCTGTGGAGCAAGTCGCGCATCGCGCAGGGCCAGCTGGACGGCACCTTCAAGGTGGTGGCCGAGTCGCCGGAGCTGATCAAGCCCGATCCGTTCCCGAAGGGCTACCAGTAAACCACCCCCGTTTGGCTCGCCTCGCGGCGAGCCCATACCCCCTCAAGGGGGCACACCCTACGGCCCGGCAAAGCCGGTTCCGTGGGTGTCCCCGGGCGGGCCTCGCTGCGCTGGCCGCGGTCGAGGCGCTGGCTCCCGCTTCCACCGGCTCGCGTTCTGAAAGCTGATCCATGACCCTCTCCGACATGCTCAACATCGGCCTCATGCAGGGCTTCGCGGGGCTTTCGCTCTTCGCGGTGCTGCTGCTCATGGGCCTGGGGCTGGCGATCATCTTCGGCCAGATGGGCGTCATCAACATGGCGCATGGCGAGTTCATGGCCATCGGCGCCTACACCGTCTACATGTCGGCCCTGTTCACCGAGCGCACGGCGCCGGGGGCCATGGCCTACTACTTTCCCGTCGCCATCGTGCTGGGCTTCGGCGTGGCCTTCGCGCTCGGCTGGCTCATGGAATGGGCGCTGATCCGCCACCTGTACAGCCGTCCGCTCGACACACTGCTGGCCACCTGGGGCGTCAGCCTGGGGCTGCAGCAGTGCTTCCGCACCTTCATCAACCCCAAGGAAGTGAGCCCGACGCTGCCCGAGTGGCTGATGGGCTCGTGGACGCCCATGGAGGGCGTCGACATCCCGATCAACGGCCTGTTCGTGCTCGCCCTCACGGCGGTGGTGACCGTCGGCGTGCTGATCGCCCTGCACAAGAGCCGCTGGGGCCTGCGGGTGCGCGCCACCGTGGCCAACCGCACCATGGCCAATGCCACCGGCATCGACACGAAGAAGACCGACCGCCTGACCTTCGCCATCGGCTGCGGCATCGCCGGTGTGGCGGGCGCGGCCTTCACCACCATCGGCTCCACCGGGCCGACTTCCGGGCAGCTGTACATCGTCGACTCCTTCCTGGTCGTGACCTTCGGCGGCGCCGCCAGCCTGCTGGGCACCGTGGTCTCGGCCTTCGGCATCGCCCAGACGCAGTCGATCTCGGAGTTCTTCATGACCGGCTCGATGGCCAAGGTGCTGACGCTCTCGCTGATCGTGCTGATCCTGATGCTGCGGCCGCAGGGTCTCTTCGCCTCCAAGGTCCGCCGCTGATTCACCTCCTCTCGAAACGACGCCATGGACTCCCTCAAGGCCCTGATCAAGCGCTACCAGTTCGGCAGCCTGCTGCTGCTCACCCTGCTGCTCGTGGTGGTGCTGCCGCTCACGCTGGACATCTTCCGCCTCAACCTGGTGGGCAAGTACCTCTGCTACGCCTTCGTCGCCGTCGGGCTGGTGATGGTGTGGGGCTACGGCGGCGTGCTGAGCCTGGGCCAGGGCGTGTTCTTCGGCCTGGGCGGCTACGCGATGGCGATGTTCCTCAAGCTCGAGGCCTCCGACCCCGAGAGCACCAAGATCCAGTCCACGCCGGGCATCCCCGACTTCATGGACTGGAACCAGATCACCTCGCTGCCGGCGTTCTGGGTGCCCTTCAAGAGCCTGCCGCTGGCGCTGCTGGCGGTGGTGCTGGTGCCGATGGCGCTGGCCTGGCTGATCAGCTTCGCGATGTTCAAGCGGCGCGTGGGCGGGGTCTACTTCGCCATCATCACGCAGGCGGTGGCGTTGATCTGCACCGTGCTCATCATCGGCCAGCAGGGCTACACCGGCGGCGTCAATGGCATGACCGACCTGAAGACGCTGCTGGGCTGGGACACGCGCACCGACAGCGCCAAATACATCCTGTACTTCGTCTGCGTGGCGCTGCTGATCGGCTCGATCGTGCTGTGCCGGTGGATCCAGACCAGCAAGCTCGGCACGCTGCTGCTGGCCATGCGCGACAAGGAAGACCGGGTGCGCTTCTCCGGCTACGACGTGTCGAATTTCAAGGTCTTCACCTTCTGCCTGGCGGCCGGGCTGTCGGGCATCGGCGGCGCGATGTTCGCGCTGCAGGTGGGCTTCATGTCGCCCAGCTTCGTGGGCATCGTGCCCTCGATCGAGATGGTGATCTTTGCGGCCGTGGGTGGGCGCATGAGCCTGGTGGGCGCGGTCTACGGCACGCTGCTGGTCAACGCCGGCAAGACGCTGTTCTCGGAAAGCTTCCCGGACCTGTGGCTCTTCCTCATGGCGGGCCTGTTCATCGGCGTGACCATGGCCTTCCCCATGGGCCTGGCCGGCCTGTGGGACGAGAAGATCAGGCCCTGGTGGAAGCGCAGCCGCATGGAGCGCAAGGCCGATGCCGCGCGCGTCGCCGCCGCCCACGCCGCCTACCCCGATGCGTTGCCGCCGCGCGACGGCAAGAAGCCCGCCGCCGACCTGCCCGAAGGCATGAGCGGGCAGGGCGCCTGAGACGAACGAGAGCCGACGCCATGAGCAACACCGACTTCGCCCTCGCCGTGGAAGACCTCACCGTCTCCTTCGACGGCTTCAAGGCCATCGACGCCCTGACCCTCTACATCGACCGCAACGAACTGCGCGTGATCATCGGCCCCAACGGCGCCGGCAAGACCACGCTGCTGGACCTGATCTGCGGCAAGACCAAGGCCAGCGCGGGCAGCATCAAGTTCAAGAACACCGAGCTGACCGGCATGGCCGAGCACAAGCGCGTGCGCCTGGGCATCGGCCGCAAGTTCCAGACGCCCTCCATCTACGAGAACCTCTCCGTCTTCAAGAACCTGGAGGTGTCGTACCCCGCGGGGCGCTCGGTGCTGGGCGCGCTGGCCTTCCGCTGCACCGACGAGGTGAAGGCCCGCGTGCAGGTGGTCGCCGAGGAGATCGGCCTGGCCGACCGCCTGGAGACCGAGGCCGGCCTGCTCAGCCACGGCCAGAAGCAGTGGCTGGAGATCGGCATGCTGCTGATGCAGGAGCCCGAACTGCTGATGCTCGACGAACCCATCGCCGGCATGAGCGCCAAGGAGCGCGAGCTGACGGCACAACTGCTCAAGCGCATCTGCCAGAACCGCGCCGTGATCGTGATCGAGCACGACATGGACTTCGTCAAGCAGATCGCGCACAAGGTCACCGTGATGCACCAGGGAAAGATCCTGGCCGAAGGGCCGATGGAAAAGGTGCAGGCCGACCCGAAGGTCATCGACGTGTATTTGGGGCACTGACGTGCCACCCCCCAGTCTTCGCGCTGCGCGCTCCGCCAACCCCCCTCTGCTGCGCGAGGGGGGCGCACCCAGCGGCCTGGCAAAGCCAGTTCCGCGGGAGCCCTGGCATGGCCTGCTCCGCGGCCTCTCGAATCGTGCCGGCATGGACGCCGCCGGCGATGGATGGTGCAAAGGAGAGATGTGAGATGAGCAACGTGATGCTGAAGGTCGAGGACCTGCATGTGGCCTACGGCCAGAGCGAGGCGCTGCACGGCGTGTCCTTCGAGGGCATGGCCAACGAGACGGTGGCCATCATGGGCCGCAACGGCATGGGCAAGACCACGCTGTTCAAGTCGCTCATGGGCATCCTGCCCGTGAAGAGCGGCCGCATCGAGGTGGGCGGCCAGGACGTGACCAAGGACGAGAGCTTCCGCCGCGTGGCCAAGGGCATCGCCTACGTGCCGCAGGGCCGCATGATCTTCCCGACGCTGACGGTGGAGGAGAACATCCAGACCGGCCTGGAGAACAGCAAGACCCGCCGCATCCCGGAGGAGATCTACGCGCTCTTCCCCGTGCTCTTCGACATGAAGCGGCGCAAGGGCGGCAACCTCTCGGGCGGCCAGCAGCAGCAGCTGGCCATCGCCCGCGCCCTGGTGACCGAGCCCAAGGTGCTGCTCTTGGACGAGCCGACCGAGGGCATCCAGCCTTCCATCATCAAGGACATCGCGCGGGCACTCAACGAGATCCGCAAGATGAAGGGCATCACCATCGTCGTCTCGGAGCAGGTGCTTTCCTTCGCCATGGATGTGGCCGACCGCCTCTTCGTCATCGAGGGGGGACGCCTCGTGCACGAGACCGCCCGCGACAAGACCGACGAGGCCCACATCAAGGCCTACCTCTCGGTCTGAGCGCCCCGCCTTTCCCTCCCGCCATTTCAACCAGGAGCCTTCCCAAATGCCCGACACCCTGATCAAGGTCGACCTTTCGCAGCCCGCGCCCAGCAACGAGATGGTGCACAACCGCTGGCACCCGGACATCCCGATGGCCTGCTGGGTGAACCCGGGCGACGACTTCAAGCTGGAGACCTACGACTGGACCGGCGGGTTCATCAAGAACAACGACAGCGCCGACGACGTGCGCGACATCGACCTGACGACGGTGCACTACCTGAGCGGCCCGGTGGGCGTGAAGGGTGCCCAGCCCGGCGACCTGCTGGTGGTCGACCTGCTGGACATCGGTGCCAAGGACGACAGCCTCTGGGGCTTCAACGGCTTCTTCAGCAAGAAGAACGGCGGCGGCTTCCTGACGGAGCATTTCCCGCTGGCGCAGAAGTCGATCTGGGACTTCCACGGCATGTTCACCACCTCGCGCCACGTGCCGGGCGTGAAGTACGCGGGCCTGATCCACCCGGGGCTGATCGGCTGCCTGCCCGACCCCAAGATGCTGGAGATGTGGAACACGCGCGAGCAGGCGCTGATCGATTCCGACCCGGCCACCAGCGGCCTGGCCAACCCGCCCTTCGCCGGCACCGCGCACATGGGCAAGCTCACCGGCGAGGCCAAGGCCAAGGCAGCGGCCACCGGGGCGCGCACCGTGCCCCCGCGCGAGCACGGCGGCAACTGCGACATCAAGGACCTGTCGCGCGGCTCGAAGATCTTCTTCCCGGTCTACGTCGAGGGCGCGGGCCTGTCGGTGGGCGACCTGCACTTCAGCCAGGGCGACGGCGAGATCACCTTCTGCGGTGCCATCGAGATGGCTGGCTGGGTGCACATGAAGGTGTCGATCATCAAGGGCGGCATGGCCAAGTACGGCATCAAGAACCCGATCTTCAAGCCCAGCCCGATCAAGCCCGTGTACGACGACTACGTGATCTTCGAGGGCATCAGCGTCGACGAGAGCGGCAAGCAGTACTACCTCGACGTGAACGTGGCCTACCGACAGGCCTGCCTCAACGCGATCGAGTACCTGAAGAAGTTCGGCTATTCGGGCGCCCAGGCCTACTCGATCCTCGGCACGGCGCCCGTGCAGGGCCACATCAGCGGCGTGGTCGACGTGCCCAACGCCTGTGCCACGCTGTGGCTGCCGACGCAGATCTTCGACTTCGACATCAACCCGAGCGCCGCCGGGCCGACGAAGTTCCTGGACGGCAGCATCGACATGCCGCTCTCGCCGGACCTGGCCTGAAATGCCGGCTTACGAGTACGAATGCGCCGACTGCGGGGGCTTCGATGCCTTCCGCAGCATGAGCCAACGCAACGAGCCCGCGGCCTGCCCGGTGTGCGCCACGCCCTCGCCGCGGGTGCTGGCGAGCGCGCCCCGGCTGGCGCTGCTCGACGGCGGCACGCGGCGTGCCATGGACGTCAACGAGCGCGCACGGCACGAGCCCAAGAGTTCGCGCGACTACCAGCGGCTGCGCCACCCGGCCGGCTGCGGCTGCTGCAGCCCGGGCCGCAGCAAGGCGACGGTGACGGCACCCAATGGCGCCAAGGCCTTTCCGTCGAAGCGGCCCTGGATGATCAGTCACTGAGCGCCGGCAGGCGGGCCTCAGCCCGTCCGCACAGCCGCGCGACCAGGGCGCCTGCATCGGCCGGTAGCCGGTCGCCACGCCAGGCCACGTGCTGGTCGGCGCGGCACAGGACCAGCGCATGGCGGTAGCCGGCCTCGGCCGGCAGTTCGTCGGCCGTGGCGTCGATCAGCGCCAGCGGCATGCCGGCGGCTTTCGCGGCGGCCTGCAGCGGTGCGATGTCGACCGACGGGTCTCGCCGCAGCAGCGTGTAGCCGGGGCCGAAGGCGTCGTAGAGCGAGCGCCCGTCGGCCAGCCACACATGCGGCGCGCGGCAGCCCGGCACCGTGGACGACGTGAAGCCGCCCATGCTGTAGGGGGGCGGTGCTTCGCCGTCGGCGGCGATGATGGGCGAGGCATCGTAGAAGTACCCGAAGTTCAGGCCGGCGCAGCAGAACTGCTGCACGTTGAGCTCGTAGGCCTCGCGGCCCACGGCCTCGCGCAGCGCCTCGCCCTCGGGTCCGGGTGCTTCCAGGTTCGGCGGCACGGCGCCGCGCGCGCGAATCATCTTCTGCGCATGGTCCATCGCGAACTGCGACACCTGCTCCGTGATCGGCTGGCGCTCGGCCTCATAGGCGTCGAGGATGGCCTCGTCGGCCCAGCCCTGCAGGCAGGCGCCGAGCAGCCAGCCGAGGTTGACCGCGTCGGCGATGCCGGCATTCATGCCGTAGCCGGCGTACGGCACCCACAGATGCGCCGCGTCGCCCGCGATGAACACGCGGCCGGCGCGGAAGCGGTCGGCCACCAGCCGTCGGCCCACCCAGTCTTCCTTGCTGATGACCTCGTAGGCGAAGTCGGCCTCCACGCCGAGGATCTCGCGGATCGAGGTGTCGCGGTCGACCGAGTCGAACTCGGGCTCGTGCGGGTTGAGGTGGTTGTGGACCAGCCAGTGGTCGCCGCCATCGATGGTGAACACGGTGCCGCAGCGCCGCGGATTGACGGCATAGCAGCACCAGGCGTCGGCGCCCTGGGTGCGCTCGCGCAGCCCGGGAGCGCGGATGTAGGTCGACTGCACGCGCTGGATCACCGGCGTGCCGGCCAACTGCGCGCCCATGGCCTTGCGCACCATCGAGCTGCCGCCGTCGCAGCCGACCAGGTAGCGAGCGCGCAGGGTGCGCGTGGTGCCGTCGTCCAGGTCGAGCGCGGTCGCGGTCACGCCGTCGGCGTCCTGCGCGAAGCCCGTCACTTGCGTGCGGCTGAGCAGCGTCACGCCGGGCCGGCTCGCGGCATGTTCCAGCAGAATCGGCTCGAGGTAGATCTGGTTGATGCGGTGCGGTGGCTCGGGCGTCGGCCACCAGGTGTCGGGGCCGTCCGTGGCGGTGTAGCGCTCGCGCCGGCTCGGGATCGGGATGCGCGTGAGCTCCTGCCCGGTGAAGGTGGTGCGGAAGACGACGTCGTTGGGATGGTCCGTGGGCAACCCGGCCGCGCGCACGGCGGCGGCGACGCCGAGGCGGCGGAACTGCTCCATCGTGCGGGCCGCCACGTGGTTGCACTTGACGTTGGGCGGTTCGCCACGGCGGCGGGTCTCCGCCAGGGCGACGCGCACCCCGCGCGAGGCGAGGTCCATCGCGAGGGTGAGGCCGACCGGTCCGGCGCCGACGATCAGGACGTCGGTGGTGAGGGTCTCGAGGCTCATGGGGAAGGGGCGGAGAGAAGAAAGTTCAGTCGAGCTTGATGCCGGCGCGCTGGATGACCTGCGCCCACTTGGTGGTCTCGCTGCCGATGTAGCGCGCGAAGGCGGCCGTGCTCTGAGGTGCCGGCTCGACGCCGAGGTTGCGCATGGCCGCGCGCGTCGCCTCGTCGCCCAGGCCGGCGTTGATCTCGGCGTTCAGCCGCGTGACGATGGCGTCGGGCGTGCCGGCCGGCGCGACGATGCCGAACCAGCCGGTGGAGTCGTAGCCGGGCACGCCGGCTTCCGACATCGTCGGCACGTCGGGCAGCATCGGCAGGCGGGTCGCGCTGGTCACGGCATAGGCGATCAGCTTGCCGGCGCGGATCTGCTGCAGGGCCGAGGGCAGGTCGACGATGCCCAGCGGTACCTGGCCGCCCAGCACATCGAGCGCGGCCGGGCCCGATCCGCGGTAGGCCACCTCGACCAACTGCACGCCCGCCATCTGCGAGAAAAGCGCCGCCGACAGGTGCATCGCCGTGCCGTTGCCGCCGTGCGCGACCGAGAGCTTGCGCGGCTCGGCCTTCGCCTGCTCGATCAGTGCCTTGAGCGTGCGGGGCTGCAGCGACGGGTGCCACAAGAGAACGCAGGGGATGCCCGACACCATCGCCACCGGCTTGAAATCGCGCGCCGGGTCGAAAGGCATCTGGGCGTACAGGCTCGCATTGGCCGACAGCGCACCGGCCGCGCCCAGGCCCAGCGTGTAGCCGTCGGGGGCGGCGCGGGCCACCACGGTGAGCCCCACGTTCCCGCCCGCACCGGGTCGGTTGTCGACCACCACGGGCTGGCCCAGGTGCTCGTTCAGGCGCGGCACCAGCATGCGGAACACGGCATCCGCGCTGCCGCCGGGCGGGAAGGTGACGACTACGCGAATCGGCTTGTTGGGGTAGTCGGCCTGGGCCAGTGAATGCAGCGGCGCGGCCAGCGCGAGCGCACCGGCGGCCAGGGTGCCCAGCGCGCGGCGGCGGGTCGGGCAGGGCCGTGCGCTCGCGCGGCCTGAAGAGGGATGCATGCGTGTCTCCGGTTTCGGTGTTTTCCACATTGAAACCGCGATGAATTCATTCGTAAATCAATAAATTCGAAACCATTCTGAAGATGAGCTGATGAATACGACCTTTGCACCGACGATCCGGCAATTGCGCGCCTTCGTGCAGGTGCACCGGCTGGGCAAGCTGAGCGCCGCGGCCGAGCAGCTCTTCGTCACGCAGTCGGCCGTGAGCATGCTGATCCGCCAGCTGGAGGAGGGACTGGACGCGCGCCTCTTCGACCGCACCACGCGGTCGCTCCAGCCCACGGCCGCCGCGTCGGAGATGCTGCCGGTGGCCGAACGCATCCTGCGCGACGTCGACGCGCTGTCCACCGGCTTTCGCGAACTGGCCCAACTGGAGCGTGGGCGCGTGAGCATTGCCATCACGCCCACACTGGCGTCCTTTCTGCTGCCCGAGGCGATTCGCGCCTTCGCGCGCAGCCACCCGCAGGTGCGCGTGCTGGTAGACGACTGCGCGCCCGACCAGTTCGTCTCGCGCGTCATCGGCGAGCACGTGGATTTCGGCGTCGGCACGCCCGAGCGGCCCGGCGCCGAGGTCGACACGCAGACGCTGCTGCGCGACCACCTGGCGCTGGTGTGCCCGCGCACGCACACGCTGGCCACGCAGCGCTCCGTGCGCTGGCGCGCCCTGGCCGGCGAGCCGTTGACCACCGTGCGGCCGGGCTATGGCATCCGTCCGCAGATCGAGGCGGCGGCGGCGCGGGCTGGCGTGGCGCTGGACGTGGTGCACGAGGTGTCGTTCCTCTCCACCGCGCTGTGGATGACGGCCAGCGGCATGGGCGCCGCCATCATGCCCTCGGCCTTCGCACGGGCGGCGGGCGATGCGTCGTTGGCCATCCTGCCGCTGGTCGCGCCGCGTGTGTCGCGTGACGTGTCGGTCGTCACGCGCCGCGGGCGCTCGCTCTCGGCGGCGAGCCAGAGCTTCATCCGCACCCTGCGCACGACGCTGGCTGCGCACAAGGGCTGAGCCGCTGCATTCGCCGGGCGCCGGCCCGTACGTCAATCAACGTATGGGCCGGCCGGGCAGCGATTTCGACAATGCCGGCATCGACATTCCCTCCGGAGCGCAGCCATGATCCACGGCGACATTTCCAGCAGCAAGGACACCGTCGGCGTCGCCGTCGTCAACTACAAGATGCCGCGCCTGCACACGCGCGCCGAGGTGCTGGCCAACGCGAAGCAGATCGCCGACATGGTCGTCGGCATGAAGGCCGGCCTGCCGGGGCTGGACCTGGTGATCTTTCCCGAGTACAGCACGCACGGCATCATGTACGACAGCGCCGAGATGTACGAGAACGCGGCCAGCGTGCCGGGCTTCGAGACGGAGATCTTCGCGCAGGCCTGCCGCAAGGCCAAGGTGTGGGGCGTGTTCTCGCTCACTGGCGAGCGCCACGAGGAGCACCCGAACAAGGCGCCGTACAACACCCTGATCCTCATGAACGACCAGGGCGAGATCGTCCAGAAGTACCGCAAGATCATGCCCTGGGTGCCGATCGAGGGCTGGTACCCCGGCAACTGCACCTACGTGAGCGAGGGCCCCAAGGGCCTGAAGATCAGCCTCATCATCTGCGACGACGGCAACTACCCCGAGATCTGGCGCGACTGCGCGATGAAGGGCGCCGAGCTGATCGTGCGCTGCCAGGGCTACATGTACCCGGCCAAGGAACAGCAGATCCTCATCAGCAAGGCCATGGCCTTCGCCAACAACGTCTACGTGGCGGTGGCCAATGCGAGCGGCTTCGACGGCGTGTACTCGTACTTCGGCCACTCGGCGCTGATCGGCTTCGACGGCCGCACGCTGGGCGAATGCGGCGAGGAGGAGATGGGCGTTCAGTACGCCGCCCTGTCCAAGGGCCTGATCCGCGACTTCCGCAAGAACGGGCAGAGCGAGAACCACCTCTTCAAGCTGCTGCACCGCGGCTACACCGGCGTCATCAATTCGCGCGAAGGCGACAAAGGTGTGGCCGACTGCCCCTATTCCTTCTACGGCAAGTGGGTGTCCGACCCGGAGGGCACGCGGGAGATGGTCGAATCCTTCACGCGCAGCACCGTGGGCACGGCCGAGGCGCCGATCGAGGGCATCCCGAACGAAGAGACGGCCAACCTGCACCGTTGACCCGCACCGCTGACAGAGCGCCGGCATGGACGCCCACGACCCGTTGCATGCCTGGCGCATCGCGCAGGAGCCGTTCTACCGGGCCGTGGGCGACGAATGCGCCCGGTTCGAGGCCGCGTGGTCGCGGCGCCTGCCGCTGCTGCTGAAGGGACCGACCGGCTGCGGCAAGACCCGTTTCGTCGAGCACATGGCCTGGCGCCTGGGCCGGCCCCTCGTCACCGTGGCCTGCCACGAGGACACCGGCGCCGGCGACCTGGTGGGCCGCTGGTTGTTGGACGCGGACGGCACGCGCTGGCAGGACGGGCCGCTGGCGCTGGCCGCCCGGCACGGTGCCATCTGCTACCTCGACGAACTGGCCGAGGCGCGACCGGAGACGGCCGTCGCGATCCACCCGGTCACCGACACCCGGCGCATGCTGCCGCTGGAGCGGCGCGGCGAGCTGCTGCGGGCGCATGCCGATTTCATGCTGGTGGTGTCCTTCAATCCCGGCCACGGCAGCCGCCTGCTGCGCAGCGCGACGCGCCAGCGCTTCTGCGGCCTCGCCTTCGACCACCCCCAGGCCGAGGACGAGGCGCAGATCCTCATGCACGAGGTGGGCATC
>JAFEEH010000227.1 GCA_018241185.1 Pseudomonadota bacterium
CCGGCGGCTGGCCGGGGTCATGCACCTCGCCGTCGAGGTGCCATTCGCTGGCGCTGGCGGGCGTCAGCGTCACATCGAGCACGCGCTGGCGTCGGTAGAGATCGAGCGCGCGCTCGAAGACGGACGCCGGCACCCGCGCGCGCAGCGACTGCGCGTCGAGCTGCAGGACCATCAGGACAGGGCGGGGACGGCGCTCAGGCGGCCGGCTGCGCGACGGCGGCCACGGATGCGGCCGGCAGCCCCTCGAGCACGTGGCCGGCCTGCTGGTCGGCGTGGTAGCTCGATCGCACCATCGCGCCGACGGCGGCATGCGAGAAGCCCATCTTGTAGGCCTCTTCCTCGAACATCCTGAAGGTGTCCGGGTGCACGTAGCGGCGCACCGGCAGGTGGCTGTTGCTGGGCGCGAGGTACTGGCCGATGGTCAGCATGTCGATGTCGTGCGCGCGCATGTCGCGCATGACCTGCAGGATCTCTTCGTCGGTCTCGCCCAGGCCGACCATGATGCCGCTCTTGGTCGGCACGCCGGGGTGCAGCGCCTTGAACTTCTTCAGCAGGTTCAGGCTGAACTGGTAGTCCGAGCCCGGCCGCGCTTCCTTGTACAGGCGCGGGATGGTCTCGAGGTTGTGGTTCATCACGTCCGGCGGCGCGGCCTTGAGGATCTCCAGTGCGCGGTCGTCGCGGCCGCGGAAGTCGGGCACGAGGATCTCGATCTGCGTCGTGGGCGAGAGCTCGCGCGTGCGCTGGATGCATTCCACGAAATGGCCACTGCCGCCGTCGCGCAGGTCGTCGCGGTCGACGCTGGTGATCACCACGTATTTCAGGCGCAGCTTGGCGATGGTCTTGGCCAGGTTGAGCGGCTCGTCCTTGTCGAGCGGGTCGGGCCGGCCATGGCCCACGTCGCAGAAGGGGCAGCGGCGCGTGCACTTGTCGCCCATGATCATGAAGGTGGCCGTGCCCTTGCCGAAGCATTCGCCGATGTTGGGGCACGACGCTTCTTCGCACACCGTGTGCAGGTTCGATTCGCGCAGGATCTGCTTGATCTCGTAGAAGCGCGTGGTCGGGCTGCCGGCCTTGACGCGGATCCACTCGGGCTTCTTGAGCACCGGCGCCTGTTCGACCTTGACCGGGATGCGCGAGAGCTTGGCCGCGGCCTTCTGCTTGGCCGACGGGTTGTAGTTCTCGGCGGATTGCGCCTCGCGGACGACTTCGGGGGTGCTCATGGGAAATCCTTCAGGGCGCCAGAAAAGCGACGAGTTTCTGGCTCAGCACCTGGGCGGCTTCGTCCCAGGTCACGGGGACGCCGATTGTAGAAAGGTCGACCGTGCGCAGCCCTGCGTAGCCGCAAGGGTTGATGCGCGAGAAGGGTTCCAGGTCCATCGCCACGTTGAGCGACACGCCGTGGTAGGTGCAATGGCGACTCACCTTGATGCCCAGCGCGGCGATCTTGCCGAGGCCGCGAAAGGGGTCGTCGCCGGGCCGGGGACCTGTCAGTGCTGCGTGTGAGAAGGGGTCGTCGAGGCGCACGTAGATGCCCGGCGCACCCGCCACGCGGTGGCCCGTGACGCCGAAGTGCGCCAGCGTGCGCAGCACCGACTCTTCGATGCGGTAGACGTATTCCTTGACGAAGTACCCGGCGCGCCGCAGGTCGATGAGCGGGTACGCCACCACCTGGCCCGGGCCGTGGTAGGTGACCTGCCCGCCGCGGTCGGTCTGCACCACCGGGATGTCGCCGGGCAGCAGCAGGTGGTCCTGCTTGCCGGCGATGCCCTGCGTGAAGACGGGTGGATGCTCGCAAATCCATAGCATGTCGCGCCCGCCCACCGGGCGCTCCAGCGTGATCTGCTTCATGGCGGCAAAGGTCGGCTCGTAGTCGGCGCGGCCGAGCAGGCGCAGCTCCGGCGCCCAGGCGGGCGCCTCGAGCGCGACCGACGCGGCCGCGTCGGTCACAGCACGACCTTCACCATCGGGTGCGAGGACAGCGCGCGGTACAGGTCGTCGAGTTGCTCGCGGCTGGTGGCGGTGACGGTGATCGTCACCCCCAGGTAGTTGCCGGCCTTGCTGTCGCGCAGTTCGATGGTGGAGGCGTCGAAGCCGGGATCGAACTGGTGCGCGATCTGCGTGATCGCATGGACGAACCCGTCGGCCTTGGCTCCCATCACCTTGATCGGGAAGGCGCTGGGGTACTCGATCAGCGAGTCCTTGCGCGGATCGGTGGTGGTGGAAGTGGTGTTCGTGTCCATGGTGGGCCTTTCGGTATTTGTCACGTCGCGGCGGCCTGCTTGGCCTGCTGGTAGGCGGCGTACAAGCGTTCGTAGATGGGGCCGGGGCGGCCCTTTCCAACCGGGCGGTCGTCGAGGGTCGTGACGGCCAGCACTTCCTTCGACGCAGAGGACAGCAGCAGCTCGTCGGCGCCGAAGACTTCGTCGCGCGCGATGTCGCGCAGTTCGTAGGGGATGCCCGCCTCGCGACACAGGCGCTCGAGCAGGCCGTAGCGGATGCCGCGCAGGACCCGGTGGTCGGGCTGCGGGCCGGCGACGGTGCCGTTCTTCACCACCCACACGTTGCTCGACGAGGCTTCGCTCAGCAGGTCGCCCCGGAACATGATGGTTTCCGCCGCGCCGGCCTCGACGCTGATCTGCCGCGCGAGCACCGCGCCGAGCAGGCTCGTGGCCTTGATGTGCGCCTTCTGCCAGCGGAAGTCCTCGGCCGTGACGCAGCGCACGCCGTTCGCGCGCGCCTCGGCCGCCACGGGCTTGAGCGGGTTGACCATCGCGAAGACGGTGGGCGCGAGCCCGGTGGGCATCGCGTGGTCGCGCATCGCCACGCCGCGTGTGACCTGGAAGTACACCGCCTGCGTGGGCGCGGCCGGCGCTTCGTGCACCAGGTGCTCGGCGATCGCGCGCCAGCCCTCGACTGCATGGGGGTTGGGGATGTGCAGTTCGGCGAGCGAGCGGTCCAGGCGCGCTATGTGCTCGTCGAAGCCGAAAAGGTGCCCGCCATAGACCGGCACCACCTCGTACACGCCGTCACCGAAGATGAAGCCGCGGTCCAGCACGCTCACCTTCGCATCGCGCAAGGGAAGGTAGTCGCCATCGAGATGACACAGCGTGGAGGGCAGGGCGGACACGAGCGGAGGAAGCATCGGCAAATTATCGAAGGCGCCGCCGTGTCGCACCCGCGCCAATGCTTCGTCCAGTCAGCGGCCGATCAGGACGGGTTTTTACTTATAATGAGAGGCTTTGTAGAATTCTCGCGAAATGTGGGGCTGCCATACCAATGACAACCGAAGCCCCTGTTTCCGAGAGTGATGCCGAAATCTCCGATTTCAAGCCGCTGACCGCCGATGAGGCTCGGCGCTTGCGCGAGCAACATCCCGAACTGTCGCCTTGGTGGGTGATCGGCGCCCAGGTGGCGGCGGGCTTGGTTGTGGCGGTGGTGGCTTGGGCCTGGACGCAGTCGCCTTTGGCGGCGGTTTCCGCTTTCTACGGCGCGATGGCAGTGGCTGTTCCGGCAGCGCTGTTCATCCGAGGGACTCGGCCGATGCATGGTGTGACGTCACAGTCCGCTGCCATGCTGAAGTTTTTTGTCTGGGAACTGATCAAGGTCGCCCTGACCATCGCCTTTCTGGCGGCGGCGCGCTGGGTGATCAAGGACCTTCACTGGCTGGCCCTCGTGGCGGGCGTGGTGGTCGCGCTGAAGATGTACTGGGTCGCGCTCGTGGTGCGCCCCCGTTTGTTGAACCGGATCTGACTGTTTAGAGAAGAGACGTTGAAAGATGGCCGCCGAAGGACACGCCCCGACCGCCAGTGAATACATCGTTCACCACCTGCAGCATTGGCAGGTCGATTGGGGTCTCCATCCCGTGGTCCAGAAGGCCATCGTCGACTTCAATGTCATCAACCTCGACTCCGTTCTCTGGGCGTTGATCGTTGGTGCGCTGGGCTGCTTCGTGCTGTGGCTGGCCGCGCGCAAGGCCACGGCCGGCGTGCCGGGCCGTTTCCAGGCCGCGGTCGAGATCCTGGTCGAGATGGTCGACAACCAGGCCAAGGCCAACATCCACAACGCCAAGAGCCGCAAGTTCATCGCGCCGCTCGCCCTCACGGTGTTCGTCTGGATCTTCCTGCTCAACGCCATGGACATGCTGCCGGTCGACCTGCTGCCGGCGATCTGGGCCAAGTACTACGAGGTCGCGGGCCACGATCCGCACCACGCCTACATGCGCGTCGTGCCCACGGCCGACCTCTCGACCACGCTGGGCCTGTCCACCTCCGTGCTGCTGCTGTGCCTGATCTACAGCGTCAAGATCAAGGGCGCCGGCGGCTGGGCGCACGAACTCGTCACAGCGCCCTTCGGCACCAGCAAGAACCCCATCTTTGCCGTCATCCTCGGCGTGGTGAACCTGCTCATGCAGATCATCGAGTACGTGGCCAAGACCGTGTCGCATGGCATGCGGTTGTTCGGCAACATGTACGCAGGCGAACTCGTTTTCATGCTGATCGCGCTCATGGGCGGCGCGATGGCTGCGTCGTTCTCGGGAGTGCTGTTGCCAGTGGGCCACGTCATTGCCGGTACTGTCTGGGCGATCTTCCACATCCTGGTGATCACGCTTCAGGCATTCATTTTCATGATGCTGACGCTCATTTACCTGGGCCAGGCTCATGAGGCCCACTGAGGCTCGGTTCCCTTCGTCTTTGTTTTTCTTTCGCTTTCAATCAGCTATCTAAGGAGTCATCATGGAAGCTTCCAACGTTCTCGGTCTCGTTGCCCTGGCCTGTGGCCTGATCGTCGGCCTGGGTGCCATCGGCGCATCGATCGGCATCGCCCTGATGGGTGGCAAGTTCCTCGAATCGTCGGCCCGTCAGCCCGAACTCATGAACGACCTGCAGACCAAGATGTTCATCTTGGCCGGCCTGATCGATGCCGCCTTCCTGATCGGCGTGGCCATCGCCCTGCTGTTCGCCTTCGCCAACCCGTTCCTGTCCGCGCTGCCGAAGTAATCCGGTTTCAACGCCACTTTAGAAAGGTGTTGCCGTGAGTATCAACGCGACCCTGATCGTCCAGGGCATCGTCTTCCTGCTGCTCGTGCTGTTCACGATGAAATTCGTGTGGCCGCCGATCGCGAAGGCGCTGGACGAGCGGGCACAAAAGATCGCCGCGGGCCTGGCGGCCGCCGAGAAGGCCAAGGCCGAATTGGCCGCCGCCGACAAGCGCGTCGAACAGGAGTTGCAAGCCTCGCGCAACGAGACGAGCAACCGCCTGGCCGATGCCGAGCGCCGTGCCCAGCAAATCATCGAAGAGGCCAAGGCCCGCGCCACCGAGGAGGCCAACAAGATCGTGGCCGCCGCACGTGACGAGGCCGAGCAGCAAGCCGTGCGCGCCCGTGAGGCCCTGCGCGAGCAGGTTGCCGCGCTGGCCGTCAAGGGTGCCGAGCAGATCCTGCGCAAGGAAGTCGACGCCGGCGTCCATGCCGACCTGCTGTCGCGCCTGAAGACGGAACTCTGAGGACGACATGGCCGAACTCGCGACCATTGCCCGTCCTTACGCCGAAGCGCTGTTCAAGGCGTCGGCCGGCAACGCTGCGGCGACCGCCGGCTGGCTCGAGCCGCTCGCGGCCGTGGCCGGCGACGCGCAGCTCCTGGAGTTCGCGTCCAATCCCAAGGTGTCGTCCGGCCAGGTCTTCGACCTGATCGCCGGTGCGGTTCCCGGCGGCCTGCCGACCGCCGGCCAGAATTTCCTGCGCACCGTGATCGAGAACGACCGCCTGGCCGCGCTGCCCGAGGCTGCCGCCCAGTTCCGTGTGCTCCTGAATGCGAGCTCCGGCGCGGCCGATGCCGTCGTGTACAGCGCGTTCCCGATCGACGCGGGTGCGCTGGCCGACGTGTCGGCGGCGCTCGAGAAGCGTTTCGGGCGCAAGCTCACGACGCGCGTCGAGGTCGATCCGTCCCTCATCGGCGGCATCCGTGCCGTGGTGGGCGACGAAGTGCTCGACACCTCGGTCAAGGCCCGACTCGAACAAATGAAGGCGGCGCTCACCGCCTGAGGCGGCGTGCGTGCCGGTCGTCACACTGATTGAAAGAAGGAAAGAGTCATGCAACTCAATCCCGCAGAAATTTCCGAGCTGATCAAGAGCCGCATCGAGGGTCTTGGTGTCAGCGCCGACATCCGCAACGAAGGCACCGTCGTTTCGGTGACCGACGGGATCGTGCGCATCCACGGCCTGTCCGAAGCGATGCAGGGCGAAATGCTGGAGTTCCCCGCGACGGCCAGTGGCCAGCCGACCTACGGCCTGGCGCTGAACCTCGAGCGTGACTCGGTCGGCGCCGTGATCCTGGGCGAATACGAGCACATCTCCGAAGGCGACACCGTCAAGTGCACGGGCCGCATCCTGGAAGTGCCCGTCGGCCCCGAGCTGATCGGCCGCGTCGTCAACGCCCTGGGCCAGCCGATCGACGGCAAGGGTCCGGTCAACGCCAAGCTGACCGACGTGATCGAGAAGGTCGCTCCCGGCGTGATCGCACGGAAATCCGTCGACCAGCCGATGCAGACCGGCCTGAAGTCGATCGACTCCATGGTGCCGATCGGCCGTGGCCAGCGCGAGCTGATCATCGGCGACCGCCAGACCGGCAAGACCGCGGTGGCGATCGACACGATCATCAACCAGAAGGGTCAGAACATGACCTGTATCTACGTCGCGATCGGCCAGAAGGCCTCGTCGATCAAGAACGTGGTGCGCGCGCTCGAGCAGGCCGGTGCGATGGACTACACCATCGTCGTGGCCGCTTCGGCCTCCGAATCCGCGGCCATGCAGTACGTCTCTGCGTACTCGGGCTGCACGATGGGCGAGTACTTCCGCGATCGCGGCCAGGACGCCCTGATCATTTACGACGACCTGTCCAAGCAGGCCGTTGCGTATCGCCAGGTCTCGCTGCTGCTGCGCCGCCCGCCGGGCCGCGAAGCCTACCCCGGCGACGTGTTCTATCTGCACAGCCGCCTGCTGGAGCGTGCCGCCCGCGTGAACGCCGACTACGTCGAAGCCTTCACCAAGGGCGAGGTCAAGGGCAAGACCGGCTCGCTGACGGCGCTGCCGATCATCGAGACGCAGGCCGGCGACGTGTCCGCCTTCGTGCCGACCAACGTGATCTCGATCACCGACGGCCAGATCTTCCTGGAAACCAGCCTGTTCAACGCCGGTATCCGCCCCGCCATCAACGCCGGTATCTCGGTGTCGCGCGTCGGTGGTGCCGCCCAGACCAAGCTGATCAAGGGCCTGTCGGGCGGCATCCGTACCGACCTTGCGCAGTACCGCGAGCTGGCGGCGTTCG